>JBJONS010000798.1:0-10802 GCA_046051725.1 Pseudomonadota bacterium
CTGGCCAGCCTCTGCGGCACCCCCGATCAGCTCGACGCCCGCGGCAAGATCGTGCTGCTCGAAGACATCGGCGAGGCGCCCTACAAGATCGATCGCATGCTCAGCCAGCTGCGCCAGGCCGGCTGCCTGCGCGGCGCGCTGGGCCTCGCGCTGGGCACCTTTACCCGCTGCGATCCGTCCGCAGACGCGGGCTATAGCCTGATGGACGTCATCCTCGACGTGCTCGACGGGCTCGATCTGCCGGTGGTCGCCGGCCTGCCGGTCGGGCACGGGCCCGAGAACCACCCCTGGTGGGTGGGCGCGCCCCACCGGCTCGACGCGGGCGGGCTCTGGCCGCTGCCGGCCGGGGTTGAGGCATGAACTGCAACTGTAACACTGATGTTTCAGATCGATGTGCGCGGTGTGGGGCATGAGCGGCGGTCGGTCGGGGCGCCTCGCCGGGGCGGCCGAGGCGCTCGAAGGCCTGCTGCAGGGGGCCAGCGCTTCGGGCGTGGCGCCGGCCTACAGCCTCGCGGTGGCCGACCGGGCCGGGCCGCTGCTCGAGCTCTGGGGCGGGCAGGCCGAGCTGCGCCCGCGGCCCCGCCCGACCGCCCCAGAGCAGCCCTTCGACCTCGCCAGCCTGACCAAGGTGCTGTTGACCACGCCGCTGGCGCTCGCGCTCTGCGCCGAGGGGCGGCTCGATCTCGACGCGCCGCTCCGCGAGCTGCTCGCCGAGGCGCCGGCCGGGGTGACCGCCCGCCACTGCCTGCAGCACAGCAGCGGGCTGCCGGCCTGGCGGCCGCTGTGGGGCGCGCTCGACGGGCTGCCCTGGGGTGGGGCCGCGGCCCGGGCCCAGCTCGCCGCGGTGGCCATGCAGACCCCGGTCGAGGCGCCGCCCGGCGCGCAGCACCGCTACAGCGATCTGGGGATGATCCTGCTCGGCGCGGCCCTCGAGGCGGCCGGCGGCGACCGCCTCGACCGGCTGTGGGAGGCCAAGGTCCGCGCGCAGACCCGGGCCGACCTGCGCTTCGGGTGGCCCGGGGCCGCCGCGACCGAGGACTGCCCGGTGCGGGGCCGCGTGATCGCCGGAGAGGTGCATGACCTCAACGCCGCGGCCTTCGGCGGCATCGCGGCCCACGCGGGCCTGTTTGGCAGCGCGCGGTCGGTGGTCGAGGCCGCCCGGGCCGCCCTGCGCCTCTGGGACGGAGAGGGCCCCGCGGCGGCCGTGGCCCTGCAGCGGGCCGCCTGGAGCGCGCCCGGCCCCGGCTCGCACCGGCTGGGCTGGGACAGCCCCAGCGGACCGGGCAGCAGCGCCGGGCCGCGCTGGCCGTCCGACGGCGTGGGCCACCTCGGGTTCACCGGCACCAGCCTGTGGATCGCGCCGCGGCAGGGGGTGATCTGCGCGCTGCTCACCAACCGCGTGCACCCGGTGATCGAGGGGGGCGCGGTGCCCGACGCTCCGCCGAGCCCGCGGGCGGCGGCCTTTCGGGCCCTGCGGCCGGCTGTGCACGCCGAGGTCCTGCGCGTGCTCGAGGGCGCGGGGCGCTGGTCGCCCTAAGCGGGGATGGATACAGGCTCGATGCCATTGAAACAAGGGTGTTTCATTTGTGTGGCGCGCCCTCAGCGATCGCTGGCGGCGCCCTCGAGCAGTGCGAGGGTCGGCGCTTCCAGCGCCGCGGCGATCAGGCGGTGGCCTTCGACGCTCGGGTGCAGATCGTCCCAATAGAGGCCGTTCTGCGAGAAGCCGTCCGGCGAGCGACCGAGCAGCTCGGCCCGCAGGTCGACCAGCGGCGCCCCCCAGTCCGCGGCGAGCCCGCGCAGCGCATCGGCCGCCGGGGTGGTCAGCTCGCGGGGCGAGGCGCTGCGGTCGACGCGGGCTTGCAGCGCTGCGGCTGCGGCGGCGTGGTCACCGCGCGCGGCGGCGGCGCGGGCGGCGGCGTACAGCGCGTCCATGTCGGCGGCGTCGCCGGGGCCGGGCGTCGAGAAGGGCTCGGCGAAGGCCAAAGCGAGGTTGGTCGGCGGCAGACAGAGCAGCACCGGCACGCCGGCGGCGCGGGCCTCGCCGATCAGCCGGGCGTGGTTGCTGCGCAGATGATCGACCGCGAGTGAGTGCAGCGCATCAATCTCGGCGCGGGTGGGCGCAGAGGGCAGGCCGGCGGGCGCGGGGATGGCCTCGGCCCGGTCCGGCAGGGCCCGCCGCAGCAGCGCCGCGAGCGGGCTCTCGTGCAGCGCCGCCCGCAGGCGCAGGCCGCCGGTCGACGGCGACCAGGCCCGCAGCTGGGTGAACTGCGAGACCTCGTTGTGGCCCTGGTAGACGATGAGCAGCGCGGCGCCGAGCGCCAGGGCTTCGCGGCCGGTGGCCAGCACGCCGGCGCTGGTGCTGCCGCCGACCCCCATGTTCAGCACCTCGACCGGGGCGCCCCGGCGCGCGCCGAGCCGCGCCTCGAGCTGGGCGGGGAAGGCCTCCTCGGCGAGGTAGTGGCTGCCGTGCACCGAAGACTCGCCCAGCACGGCGATCCGGCGGGTGCCCGGCGCGGGCGCCCCCGCGACGCGCCGCAGGCGGGTGCTGCCGCCGGCGCTGCGCAGCTGCCCGGGCGCCTGGGGCACCGGGGTCCAGAATTGCCCCCCGGCGGGGATGAACGAGAACAACGGGCCGTGGTCAGCCGCGGTCGGGGCGCCCGTCGCCCGCAGGCCGAGCTCGAGCAGGGCCAGCGCCGCGAGGGCCGCCACGGGGAGCAGGGGCCGGCGCCGCAGCCGCACGGTCAGCCCGAGGACCCCGAAGCAGGCCGCGGCCAGCGCCGCCGCGCCGAGGGGCAGCGGGCGCCGGGGCGCGGGGAGGGCCACGGGCAGGGGCGGACCGTCGAGGCGGGCCCTGGGCGCCCCGTCGACCTGCCCGGGCGGCAGGGCGGGCGGGCGCAGGGGGTCGAGGGCCGGCGGCGGCAGGCGCGCGCGCACCGCCGCTGCTGCCTCGGCATCCACGCCTCCGGTGGCGATGACAGCGTCCAGCGCGTCGATCAGCGCGGGGCTGCTCAGGCCGAGGCCCGCGGCGAGGGTCAGGGCCTCGGCCCGGTGCGCCGGCGCCGGGGACGCCAGCCAGGCGGCGAGCACGTCGGCCTCGAGCGCGCGGGCCAGCTCGCCGAGCACGCTGCCCCCCTCGTTGCTCAGCGCGAACAGCAGGGCGGGGCCGTGGGCGTCGGCGGCCTGCTCCAGCGCCGCGGCGGCGCGGGCCTGCACAGCGGCGAAGCGGGCCGGCTCGGCCGTGGGCCAGCGCAGCAGGTCGGCGGCGGGGTGGCCCGGGCCGAGGCGCGGCTCGAGGGCCCGGCGGCGCAGGCTGCCCCAGACCTGCGCGGCGAGCTCGGGGGCGACGCCGGCGGTGAGGGCGGTCCGCTGCGCCTCTGGGGGCAGGGCCTGCAGCTGGCGCAGGGCGCGGGCGAACACATCGGGATCTTCGGGCAGGGCGCCGAAGCGGGCCCGCACGAAGACCCGGCCGAGCGCCGGGGCGCAGGCCGGGTCGGGGGCCGCACCGTGGGCCCGCAGCGCCTCGAGCAGGGCCTCGAGGCCGTCGGTGTCGACCTCTTGCGCCGCGAAGGCCGCGGCGAAGCGGGACGGGCAGCCCTCGGCCCGCGCCGGGGGCGTGGCGAGGGCGAGGGCGAGCGCCAGGGGCGCGGCTGAGGGCGCGGTCCGGGCCGCGGTCCGCCCCCAGCTCACGCCTCTTCGCCCGCCCCGGGGGCGTCGGTGGCCTCGGCCTCCTCCGCCTCGTCGTCGTCGACCAGCCGCAGGTCGGGGCCAGCGGTGACGACCAAGCCGCCCTCGCCGACGTCGATCCGGGCGACGCCGCCCTCCTTGAGCTCGCCGAACAGCATCAGGTCGGCCAGCGGGCGCTTGATGTGCTGGTGGATGATCCGGCCCATCTCGCGCGCGCCAAACTCGGGCTTGTAGCCCTCCTTCGCCATCCACGCCCGGGCGGCGGGGGTCGGGTCGAGGCGCACCTTGCGCTCGGCGATCTGGGCGCCGAGCTGACCGAGGAACTTGTCCACGATCTGCTCGACCACGACCTCGGGCAGGGGGCCGAAGCGCACCAGCGCATCCAGGCGGTTGCGGAACTCGGGCGAAAACGTGCGATCCAAGGCGGCGTCGGCCTTGTGCTCACCGCCGCGGTTCCCGAAGCCCACGGTCCGCACGCTGGCGTCGCGGGCGCCGGCGTTGGTCGTCATGATCAAGATGACGTTGCGGAAGTCAGCCTTCTTGCCGTTGTTATCGGTGAGGCTGGCGTGGTCCATGACCTGCAACAGCAGGTTGTAGATGTCGGGATGGGCCTTCTCGATCTCGTCGAGCAGCAGCACGCAGTGCGGGTGCCGGCTGATCGCGTCGGTGAGCAGGCCGCCCTGCTCAAAGCCGACGTAGCCGGGGGGCGCGCCGATGAGCCGGCTCGCCGTGTGGCGCTCCTGGTACTCGCTCATGTCGAAGCGCTCGAACGCGATGCCGAGCTGCAGCGCGAGCTGGCGGGCGAGCTCGGTCTTGCCGACACCGGTCGGGCCGGCGAACAAGAAGCTGCCGACGGGCTTGTTGGGGTCTTTGAGGCCCGCGCGGCTGAGCTTGATCGCGCTGGCGACCGCCTCGACCGCCTTGTCTTGCCCGAAGATGGCCTGCTTGAGCTCGCCCTCGAGGTCGCCGAGGCTCTTCTTCTCTTGATCGGTGACGCTCTTTTGGGGGATGCGCGCCATCCGGGCGATGACCGCCTCGACGTCGGTGAGGCCGACCTCCTCTTTTTTGGCGAGCCGGGCCGCCGCGCCAGCCTCGTCGATGACGTCGATGGCCTTGTCAGGCAGCTTGAGCTCGGTGAGGTGCTTGGCCGACAGCCGAGCCGCCGCCTCGATGGCCTCGGGCGTGTACCGGACCTTGTGGTGCTCGGCGTACTGTTTGACGATGCCCTGCAGGATCAACACACACTCATCGACGCTGGGCTCGTTGACCTCGATGTTCTGGAAGCGGCGGGCGAGCGCGCGGTCTCGCGCGAAGCTGGCCTTCAGATCTTTGTGGGTCGAGCTGCCAATGCAGCGCAGCTGGCCGTTGGCCAAGGCCGGCTTGAGCAGGTTGGCGGCGTCCATCGTGCCGCCCGAGGTCGAACCGGCGCCGACGATGGTGTGGCTCTCGTCGATGAACAGGATCGAGTTGGGCTTGCCCTTCAGCGCCTTGAGCACGGCCTTCAGCCGCTCTTCGAAGTCGCCGCGGTAGCGCGTGCCGGCCAGCAGCGCGCCGAGGTCCAGGCTCCAGACGGTCGCGTCGGCGATGGCGTCCGGCACATCCTTCTCGAAGATGCGGCGCGCGAGACCCTCGACGAGCGCGGTCTTGCCCACGCCCGGGTCGCCGATCAGCATGGGGTTGTTCTTGCGCCGGCGCGCGAGGATGTGGACGATGCGCTCGACCTCGGACGCCCGACCGATGAGCGGGTCGATGCGGCCGGCGGCCGCCTCAGCCACCAGATCGGTGGTGTAGGCCTTGAGCGGGTCATCCTCGTCGCCGCCGCCCTCGTCGACCCCCGCCGGGGCGCGGTCGTCGTCGCCCGCGGGCCGCTTGGCCTCGTCGCCCTTCTCGGCGCCGCCCTTGCGCTGCTTGGCGCCGGGGACGGCCTTGCCCTTGCCGTGCGAGATGTGGGTGGTGAGATCGACGCGCCGCACGCCCTGCTCAGCGAGCAGGAAGACGGCCTGGCTGTCCTCTTCGCGCATGAGCTCGGTCAGCAGGGTCGGGCCGTCGAGCTCGGCCTTGCCGTTGCTCTGCACGTGCAGCAGCGCCCGCTGCAGCACGCGCTGGAAGCCCTGGGTCTGGTGCGGCTCGAAGTCGGCGTCCTCGGGCAGCTTCTCGACCTCGTCGTCGAGGTAGCGCTCGAGATCGCGCTCGAGCTTGCGCAGCTTGACCCCCACTGCCTCGAGCAGCTTCGCCGAGTCGGGATCGTGGAGGAGCGCGAGCAGCACGTGCTCGAGCGTGAGGAACTCGTGCCGGCGCACCGCCGCGTCGTCGAGGGCGCGGCTGATCGCCACGCGGAGGTTGTTCGAGAGGTTCATGTCGGCTCCCTCGGGGTGTGCGCGGCACCCCCGCACGGTGGGCGGGGGTCGGCGGTCGGCCTACTCGGGCTCGGTGGTCAAAAGCAGCGGATAGCCGTGGTCCCGGGCGTACTGCACGGTGCGGGCGGCCTTGGTCTCGGCCACCTCGCGCGAGTAGGTGCCCACCACGCCGGCGCCCTCGTTGTGCACCGTCAGCATGATGCGCGTGGCCTCGGCCTTGGACTTGTGGAAGACGTCCTCCAGCACGTGGATCACGAACTCCATCGGCGTGTAGTCGTCGTTGTGGATGATGACCTTATATCGGCGCGGCTTCTCGACCCGCTCTTTGAGCAGGGTGGACTCGTCGCGCTCCGTCTTGCGGGAGGGGGGCCCGCCGCCTCGGCTGTCACCGCTCATCAGCGCTCGCTCGGTGGGGGAGGGTGCGGTGCGCGCCGCAGGCGTTCGCACCACAGGTGGGGGCAGGAGCGGAGGCCGCCGCCGGGCGGGGCCTCGGACCCTCGTCGCCGAGCGCCGGCGCGCCGCGACGGGGGGCTTTAGGCACGGGGCAGGCCGGCGACCAGTCTCTGGCCGACGATTCTGCCGACGACGTTGCGGACCTCGGACCACCGCCAAGCGTCGACCGGTCGGAGGGCCCCGGGCGCGAGCCGGTCCAGCAGGGCCGGCACCGCGGCGCCGAGCGCGCCCTCATCGCCGCTGTGGACCTTGACCGCGAGGCCCAGGCCCCGCGCGGGAAGGGCGACGCAAAACACGCCCAGCGCGCCGATCTTGCCGACGAAGGGCTCGGTGGCCCGCGAGGCCAGCGCCAGATCGAGGCGGTCGTCGCCGCTGACCAGCCAGGGGTGGGCGGACATGGCCGCGCCGACGCGGGCGAGGCGGGGCTCGGACGACGGATCCACCATCGCCTCGGCGAGCTGGCGCCAGGCGCGGGCCATCCCGGCGAGGCTGACCCAGAAGGTGGGCACCCCGCAGCCATCGACGGCGACCGGCGCCGGCTCACCGGCCCGGGCGTGGATGAGCGCGGCGATCTGGCGCTGCAGTGGGTGCGCGGGCGACAGGTAGCTGGTGGTGTCCCAGCCGCGCGCGGCGCAGGCGGCGAGCATCAGCGCGTGCTTGCCGCTGCAGTCGTTGTGCGCGGCCCGCGGGGGCGCGCCAGCGGTGAGCAGGGCCGCGGCGCTGGGGGCGTGGGCCGGCGGCTCGGCGCCGCAGCGCAGCGCGCGCTCATCGAGGCCGAACTTGGCGAGGATGGCGTCGAGCACGGCGAGGTGTCCGGGCTGCCCCGAGTGCGACGAGGCGGCCAAGGCCAGCTCTTCGGGGCGCAGGCATGCGCCCTCGTCGTCGAGCAGCGAGAGGGCGACCTCGAGCTGGAAGGGCTTGGACGCGCTGCGCCAAAAGGTGCTGGTCGGCGCGCCACCCGTGCGGAGCGCGCCGCCGGGCCCGGCGAGGGCGAAGGAGAGGCCGTGGCTGGCCTCGGGCAGCCCGCCGCGGAGCTGGAGCACGTGCATGGGGTCTCCCCGTCGACCCGGCCGGTCTACCCCGCCGTGCGCGGCGTGGGCCCGATCGGCGACGCGGTCCTGTGCTACACCCACAGCGCGGGCGCGGCCCGCGGGAGGGTTCCGATGCGGGGCGTGCTGGAGCGGCTGGTGGACGTGCTGCGGAGGGCGGGCCACCGGCCCATGGTGCCGGTGCCGGTCGGCGTGGCCAGCGACGGGGCCGAGCTGTGGCTCCGCTGGCTGCAGGCCCTCGAGGCCACCCGCGAGGGCGCGCCCCTGTGGCTGCTCCCCAACATGCGCCTCTGCTGGCCCGAAGAGGCGAACGGCCTGCTCCGCGCGCTGCGCATGGGGCCCGAGGCCGCGCGCTGGATGTCGGACCGCGACCTGCCCTTGTGCGGAGATCCCGACGAGGGCTGCCTGCTGCTCAGCGATCGCGGCATTGAGGCCATCGGGGCCGGCCCGGGCGCGGTGCTCGAGGTCCTGCCCGGCGAGCTGCCCCGCCTGCGTGCGCCAGACATGGCCGGCTGGCTCGAGCAGGTGGTGCGCCTCTACGCCAACGCCCAGCTCGAGGTTGATGAGGACGGCTGGGTCGCCCCGCGCCTGCCCGCCGGGGACGCCGGCCATGGCTGAGCGCACCATCGCGCGGCGGTGCGCGCCCGCGCTGGCGGTCGCGGTCGCCTGGGGGCCTGCGCCCGCCCGCGCGGCGGACGGCGACCTGCTGGTGAGCCTGCGCGCAGGTGCGACGGAAACATTGACCCGTAACGCCGTGTTTGCGCCTCATGTGCAGTGGTGTCGGCCGGCGGTGGGCGCCTGCCTGCTCCGCCCGCCCGCCGGCGCTGGACCCCAGTGGGCCGCGGCCCTGCGCGCGCTGGACGGCGTCAAGGCCGTCGATCCTGACGCGCGGATGCGGCCGCAGGCCGACGCCGGCGGCACACCCGACTGCGGCGCCCAGTGGGAGTGGTACGACGCCCGCTTTGACCTCGCCGACGGCGTGGGCGCGGGGGCCGGCGCGACCGCGGCGGTGCTCGACAGCGGTTTTCTGCTCGCCCACGAGGAGCTGGTCGGGCGCCTGCCGTGGGTCTGGGACTATGGCGAGGGGGACGACGAGGTGAGCCCGGTGCCCGGCGTCGGCGTGCCGGCCCACGGCACGTTTATCGCCGGCCTGCTGGCCGCCGATCCCGACAACGGGCGCGGGCGGGCCGGGGTCAGCCCCGAGGTCGGCCTCGCGCTCGTCAAGATCGCCGACAGCGCGGGCGCGCTGTGGTGGTCGACCGCGGTCGACGCCATCGGCGGCCTGCTCGAAGACGGCCCGCCGGTGGCGGTGCTCAACTACTCACTGGCCGGGACCGCGCCGCCAGCCGCCATGATCGACGCGGTGGCCGCGCTGGGCGAGGCCGACGTGGTCCTGGTGGCCGCCGCCGGCAACTGCGGGGTGGCGGACTGCTGGGACGCCGACAACGACGCCTACCCGCTGTATCCGGCCAATGACGCGGGCCCGCACGTGCTGACCGTGGCCGGCACCACGCCCGAGGCCACGCTGAACCCCTACAGCCACTATGGCGCGCTGAGCGTCGATCTCGCGGCGCCCGGGGTCGATCTGTGCAGCCTCGACGTGCGCGCGACGGACGCCTACGCCACCGCCAGCGGCACCAGCTACGCCGCCCCGCTGGTGGCGGGCGCGGTGGCCCGCCTGCGCGGCCGCTTCCCCGGGCTGCGGGCCGACGAGGCGGTCCTGCTGCTCAAGGCCGCCGCGCGCCCGACCCCCGATCTGGTCGGCAAGGTCGAGGTGGGCGGTCGCCTCGACGCGCTCGAGGCCCTCTCCCTGCCCTTGCTCGCGCTGCCCGCGCCGGCGGCCGCCCGCGGAGAGGGCGCGGCCACGCTGTCCCTCGCGGTCGAGAGCCGGGCTGGCGGAGGCGCGGCCTGGCTGCTCTGCGCGGCGCCGCCGGGGGTCGAGCTGCGCGGCCCGGCCGGGCCCCTGACCCTGCTCCCGGCGGGGGAGCCGCTGCCCTGGGACCCCGGCCAGCGCGCCGACGAGGACCTCTGGCTGCTCGCCTTCGACGCCCCGGCGGCCGGGGCCGACGGTCGCCCCGGAGCTGTGCCGCTCGACCTCACGGTGCAGGCCGCGGGCGGCGCCGCCGGCGCCCTGCGGCTGGGGCTCGTGGGCGCGGGGCCGGCGGGCGGCCGCACCTGGGCCCCCGCGGCAGGGGACGGCGCGCTGCTGGGCGCACCGGCGTGGACCGTGCCCTTCGAGATCAGCGCCCAGGACGGCGTGGACGAGCTGCCCGACACCGGACGGGCCGACGGGGGCGCTGAGGGTGCGGAGGGTGCCGCTGGCGCCGACCCCTCCGCGGCGGGCGGGGCCAAGGCCGGGGGCTGCGCGTCGGCGCCGGCCGCGGCTGGGCTATGGGCCGCGGCGTCGGGCCTCGGCCTCGCGCTGCGCCGCCGCCGGCGCCTCCCTCTCCCTTCACCGCAGGGTTGACGATGAGCACCGCCACCACCCGCGGCGTCCGCATCGACGTGCGCGCGCGCTTCCTCCCCGAGCAGAGCGATCCCCGGGCCGGCGTCTGGGCCCACGCCTACGAGGTCACCATCTCCAACGGCTCTGAGCGGACCGTGCAGCTGCTGAGCCGCCACTGGATCATCCGCAACGAGCACGGGGTCGAGGAGCACGTGCGCGGGCCCGGCGTCGTCGGCGAGCAGCCGCGCCTCGCGCCCGGCCAGCGCTTCGTCTACACCTCGGGCTGCCCGCTCGACACCGCGGTCGGCAGCATGGAGGGGACCTTTCAGATGGTCGATGACACCGGCGCCCGCTTTGACGCCGAGATCGCCCGCTTCACCCTGGCCGAGCCCTATGTCTTCAACTGAGGCCCACGGCCGCCGCCGCCATGATGAGGTGCGCCGTGCGCCCGCCGGCCCGCGCTGACCGCGCGGCGCCGCCGGATCCGGCCCTGCTGGCCAAGGCGGCCCGCATCGACGCCCAGCTCGCCGCGCTCTACCCGCAGACCCCCGTGCCCCTCGATCACCGTGACCCCTTCACGCTGCTGGTGGCGGTGCTGCTGAGCGCCCAGACCACCGACAAGAAGGTCAACGAGGTGACCCCGGCGCTGTTTGCGGCCGCGCCTGACCCCGCGGCGATGGTGGCCCTGGGCGAGGCCCAGATCCTCGAGCACATCCGCGCCATCGGCCTCGCGCCGACCAAGGCCCGCAACATCGCCCGCCTCTCGGCGCTGCTGATCGAGCGCCACGGGGGCGCGGTGCCCGCCGACATGGA
>JBJONS010000799.1:0-4009 GCA_046051725.1 Pseudomonadota bacterium
GACGGGGTCAGCCCCGAAGAGGGCGACGTGGTCGAGATCGCCTACGGCGGCGTGGCCAGCTGCGACTGATCGGGGGCCGGGTCGGGCGGCCCTGGGCGCCGACGCGCCCCCGCCGCGCGCGCCCGCGGCCCCGGTCGGCGCTCCGCCCCGGGCGGGGCGGGATCGCCGCCCGCGCGGGCTTGGTCCGGCCCTTGGCCTGACCGGCGCTGCGCGCCGCGCTCTGGTCGCGCGGGCGCGGTCAGGCGCGCAGGCGAAGCAGGCCCGGCAGCCAGCCCTCGGGCACCGGCAGGCCAGCGAGCTGCAGCAGCGTGCCGCCGATGCGGGCCACGCTGCCCACCGGGGCCGGGGTCGGCCAGAGCGCGCCGGCCGGCGGGTCGGCCAGCGCCCAGCGGCCGGTGGGGTCGACCAAGATCAGCGGCACGGGGTTGAGGCTGTGGCTGGGCGAGGGCACCAGGGCGCCGTCGGGGCCCCGCTGCGGCGCGCCGGTCTTCTTGTCGCGCTGGGCCATCTCTTCGCAATTGCCGTGGTCGGCGGTGATCAGCAGCACCACGCCGGCCGCGCGGCAGGCCGCCTCGAGCGCGCCGACGCAGGCGTCGACCTCTTCGAGCGCGGCGATGGCGGCGGCCAGATCGCCGGTGTGGCCGACCATGTCGCCGTTCGCGAGGTTCAGCCGCATGTGCGGGTGGCCGCCGGCCTGCAGCGCGGCGATGGCCGCCGCGGTGATCGGCGCGGCCTGCATGCGCGGCGCCTGGTTGAAGGGCAGGTTGTCGCTGGGCAGCTCGAGGCGGTCCTCGCCGGCCAGCGGCTCGCTGCGGTTGCCGTTGAAGAAGTAGGTGACGTGGCCAAACTTCTGGGTCTCGGACAGGGCGAAGCTGCGCAGGCCCGCCGCCGAGAGGCGCGCGCCGACCGTGTCGTCGATGACCGGCGGGGCCACCAAGAACCGCGGGGGAAGCGCGCGATCACCGTCGTACTGCATCATCCCGGCGAAGGTGACCCGGGGGCAGCGGCCGCGGTCAAAGGCCGAGAACTCGGGTCCGGCGATGAAGGCGGCGCTCAGCTCGATGGCCCGATCTCCGCGGAAGTTGGTGAGCACCACCGCGTCCCCGTCGTGGATCCCGTCGTGGTCGCCGATCACGAAGGCTGGCAGCCACTGGTCGTCGACCGCCGGGTCCTCGGCGTAGAGCGTCGAGATCGCCTGCGCGAGGCTGTCGAAGCGCCGGCCCTGCCCGTGCACGTGGGTGGCCCAGCCGCGCGCCACCATCGCCCAGTCGGCCTCGTAGCGATCCATCGTGATGTGCATGCGCCCGCCGCCGCAGGCCACCGCCGCGTCGACCCCGGCCGCCCGCAGGCCGGCCAAGGCCGCCTCGAGCTGGGCGGCGAAGCGGGGCGCCGAGCGGGCCTCGACGTCGCGGCCGTCGGTCAGCGCGTGCACCCGCAGCCGCGACACCCCGGCCGCCGCGGCCAGCTGCAGCAGCTGCAGCGTGTGATCGATGTGGCTGTGCACGTTCCCATCAGACAGCAGCCCGATGAGGTGCAGGGTGCCGCCCCGCGCGGCCGCGACCACCTCGCGCCAAGCCGCGCCGGCGGCGAGCTGGCCGCTGGCCAGGGCCTCTTCGACCAGCTTGGCGCCCTGGTCGATGATCCGGCCGGCGCCCATCGCGTTGTGCCCGACCTCAGAGTTGCCCATGTC
Source organism: Pseudomonadota bacterium (assembly GCA_046051725.1). GTDB lineage: Bacteria > Myxococcota_A > UBA796 > UBA796 > UBA2385 > JAEUKK01. The sequence goes on from JBJONS010000799.1 coordinate 1,691, forward strand.
GGCGTCGGACGGCATGCCCACCGCCCGCCCGTGGGCGGCCAGCGCCACCCAGGGCGCGGTGGCGAAGAGCCGGTCGAGGTGGGGCGTGCGGGCGAGGTGCACGGCGTTCGCCTCGTCGGGGCGGCCGAGGCCGACGCCGTCGAGGATGCAGAGGAGGTGCGGGGTGGGCGTGGACATGCGCGCCCCTAACCGCCCGCCCGGCCGCTCCCCGCGGGGCGGCCCCGGCCGCTGGCCTAGCCCCTCGCGCCCGGATCGGCGTCGCCGCGCTGATCGTGGTGCTCTTCGTGCAGCAGCGCCGCCTCCCACTTGGGCAGGGGCACGCGCCGGCACCACCAGGCGGTGAGCAGCCCGCCGACCAGGCCCGCCGGCACCAGCAGGTACCAGTAGACGCCGGCGACGACCCGCGCGCTGCTCCAGGCGCCCAGGCGGCCCGACTGCCACTCGTGCGGCCACATGAAGAAGAAGCAGAGCAGCGTGGTGAGGCCCACCGGCAGGCCGGTCAGCGCCGCGCCCCAGGCCGGCAGGCGGGTCCACGACAGCAGGGGCGCCCAGACCAGCCCCGCCACCGCGCCGGCGCACAGGGCGCGCAGCGCGGGCAGCAGCGTCCACACGTCGCCGAGCCCCTTGTCCGCATCGGTCGCCAAGATGGCCGCCGCGGTGAGGTATGAGAGGCCAGCGATGGCGGTCACGCTGCGCAAGGCGCGGGCGGCGAGCGGGTGCATCGGGCCTCGGGGTGCGGCGCCGCAACGGACCTCGGGCGGCGCGCGGGAGCATAGCCGCGCGGCGGGCGGCAGACGGGGGAGGGCGCATGGGCAGCAGGCGGGTGGTCATCATCGGAGGCGGAATCACCGGCACCCTGGCCGCGGTGCGCCTGCGCCGCGCGGGCTGGGAGGTGGTGCTGCTCGAGGCCCGCTACATCGGCGCGGGCTCGTCCTCGCGGAGCGCGGCGGGCATCCGCCAGCAGTTCAGCACGCTCGAGACCGTGCTGGGCATGCGCTACAGCGTCGAGGTCTACCGCCACTTCCCCGACGAGGTCGGCGGGATGGTCGTGCCGATCGTCGAGAACGGGTACCTCTTCTTGCTCGGCGACGAGGCGGCGCGCCAGGCGGCGGTCCGCCGGGTGCAGATGCAGCGCGGGGCCGGCCTCGCCGAGGTCGAGCTGCTCGACGCCGAGGACACCGCGCGGCGCTTCCCCTTCGTCGGGCGCGACCGGGTGGTCGGCGCGACCTTCTGCCCCTCCGACGGCTTTTTGCGGCCCGAGGTGGTCTTTGGCGAGGCGGCGGCCTCGGCCCGGGCCCGCGGGGTGCGGGTGGTGACCGGGGCGCAGGTGATCGCCGCCCGACACGTCAATGGCCAGCTGGTCGCGGTCTTCGCCGCCGGGCAGTGGTTCGAGGCCGACCTGTTCGTCGACTGCAGCAACGCCTGGACCCCGCGCCTCGCCGAGGTGCTCGGCGCCACCGCCCTGCCGGTCGACCCGATCAAGCGCTACCTCTGGTTCTTGGGCCGGGGCGGCGCGGCCAGCGCCGAGCAGCTCAGCCGGATGCCGATGGTCATCAGCCCGGCCGGCGCCTACTGCCGGCCCGAGAACAGCGACACCTACTTGATGGGGCAGGCCCACCCCGCGCCGCCCGAGCCCGACTTCACCGACGACGACCAAGACCGGGTCGACGCAGAGTTCGACCCGCGCACCGGCGTGGACGGCCGGCCCTACGAGGTCTGGGCGGCCCTGGCCGAGGTCCTGCCGGCGCTCGAGAGCGCCAGCGGGATCCAGGCCACCACCGCCGGCTTCTACGGGGTCACCCCGGACCACAACCCCTTCCTCGACGTCGATCCCGGCGTCGGCGGGCTGATCCGCGCGGTCGGCTTCTCGGGCCACGGGGCGATGTTCGGCCCCTTCTCCGCCCGGGTCATCGAAGCGCTGGCCGAGGCCGGCCGCTCGCTGCCCGCGGTCGAGGTGCTGGGCCGGCCGGCCGATCTCTCCGCCTTCCGCATCGGGCGCAGCTTCCATGACGCCGAGGCGCTGGTCATCTGATTCCAGCTTTGCTTGGTTCGGCTCGCGCTTGCGACGCGGGGCGTCATCGAGTTGACGATGCCGTTCTCGCTTGCACCTGGCTGTTTCACCCCGGATGCCGGGGGTCTCCGACCCCCAGGCCCCCGGCCAAGGGGGGCCGGCGGGCAGGCTTCGCGCGGCGCATGGCAGCGCCGCCCGCCCGCCCGCAATGGCCCCCCTTTGGAAACCCCCCGACCTCGGCGCGACCCGCTGCTCTGGTGGGCGATGAAGGGGAGCGCCGCGAAGGCCTCGGCTGTCACGGTTGGGGT
>JBJONS010000800.1:0-8634 GCA_046051725.1 Pseudomonadota bacterium
TCAAGCCGCCGGATCGACCCGCGGGGCCCACGGCGCCCCGCCGTCGGGCGGCTCGACCCCGAGCAGGTCGACCAAGGTGAGCGCGCGGGCCGGGGCGGTCATGCCCGCGTCGTCGCGCAGGCCGCTGCCCAGCGGCTCGAGCAGCTGCGCGGGCGGGCGCAGGCCGGCGCCGACCTCGGCCAGGCTGCCCACGATCACCCGCACCATGTTGCGCAAAAAACCGTCGCCGAGCACCTCAACGACGAGGTGCGGGCCTTGGGGGCCCTCGGCCGGCGTGACGGTGAGCTGGTGCACCCGCCGGGTGGTCGGCTGGTCGCCGAAGGGCCCCGAGGCGAAGGCCCGGAAGTCGTGGGCGCCGACCAGCAGGGCGGCTGCGGCGCGCATCGCCTCGAGGTCCAGCGGCGGCGCGACCTGCCAGGTGCGCCAGACCGGCGGGGCGGGTCGGGGCGCCGGCCGGCCGGGGCGCGGGCGGGGCAGGGAGGCGAGGTCCAGCGCCTCGTCGGGGCGGTCGCCGACCAGCCGGTAGCGGTAGCGCTTGCCCACGCCGAGCGCGCGGGCGTGGGTGTGGAAGCCGGCCCGCCGGGCCTCGACCGCCACCAGGCCGTCGGGGCGGTCGGCCTCGATCGCCGCGAGCAGGGCCGGCAGCGCGTCGTCTTCGACGGTGCCGGGCGGCAGCCAGCAGGTGGCGTAGTTGGCCAGGGCGTGCACGCCCTGGTCGGTGCGGGCGGCGAAGCAGAGCGCCTTGGGCGGCTGGCCGGCGGCGGCGGCGAGGCGGGCGGTGAGCGCCGACTGCACGGTCGCGCCGTGGGGCTGGTTGGGGACGCCGTAGAAGTCGGCGCCGTCGTAGCCGAAGCGGAGCAGGAGCTGGAGGCGATCCTCACGGCGCAGCGCAGACATCGGGCCCTCAGGTGGGGGGCAGGCGCCGACCGGGCCGCCGCGGGCGCGGGGCCGGCGGGCGCCCCAGGGACCGCCGCCGACCGGGCGCCGGGCGGTCTATCTGGGCCCGGGCGCCGATCGCGCCGCAGGCGGGCGGAAAAACCAGCGCCCCCACCAGCGGGGCTGGCGGGGGCGAGGGCGCGGGTCCGGGAGGCGGGCCCGCGCGGGGCAGGCGGGGCAGCGACCGGCGGCGCGCCGCGGTCGGGCCCCGGGCCGCGCTCAGTGGTTGTGGCTGTGGCCGCCGTCGGCCGCGTCGTCTTCGGAGGCGTCGGCGATCATCGCCTCGGTGGTCAGCAGCAGGCCGGCCACGCTCGACGCGTTCTGCAGAGCCGAGCGGGTCACCTTGGTCGGGTCGATGACGCCGGCCGCGACCAGGTCCTCGTACACGCCGGTGCGGGCGTTGAAGCCGAAGCCGCCCTCACCATTCTGGACCTTCTCGAGGACGATGCTGGGCTCACCGCCGGCGTTGAGCACGATCTGGCGGAGGGGCTCGTAGACCGCCTTGCGGACGATCTCGAGGCCGAAGCGCTGCTCGCCGTCGAGGTGGAGGTTGTCGAGGGCCTTGGCGGCCCGCACCAGGGCCACACCACCGCCGGGGAGCACACCCTCCTCGACCGCGGCGCGGGTGGCGTGGAGCGCGTCCTCGACGCGGCCCTTCTTCTCCTTCATCTCGACCTCGGTCGCCGCGCCCACCTTGACCAGGGCGACGCCGCCGGCCAGCTTCGCGAGGCGCTCCTGCAGCTTCTCTTTGTCGTAGCTGCTGGTGGTCTCGTCGACCTGGGTGCGGATCTGCTTGATCCGGGCCGCGATGTCCTCTTCGGAGCCCTCACCGTCGATGATGGTGGTGTGGTCCTTGGTGATGATGACCTTGGCGGCGCGGCCGAGATCGACGAGCTCGACGCCCTCGATCTTGATGCCGAGCTCTTCGGCGATCAGGCGGCCGCCGGTCAGCACGGCGATGTCGCCGAGCATCTGCTTGCGGCGGTCGCCGAAGCCGGGGGCCTTGACCGCCGCCACCTTGAGGGTGCCGCGGACGTTGTTCACGACGAGGCCGGCGAGGGCCTCACCGTCGACGTCCTCGGCGATGACGAGCAGCGGCTTGCGGGAGCCGAGCACCTTCTCGAGGAGCTTGAGCAGGTCGCGCAGGCTGCTGAGCTTCTTCTCGTGGATGAGGATGTAGGGCTCCTCGAGCACGACCTCCATCCGCTCGGCGTCGGTGGCGAAGTAGGGCGAGAGGTAGCCGCGGTCGAACTGCATGCCGTCGACGGTCTGCAGCTCGGTGCCGAGGCCCTTGTTCTCTTCAACCGTGATGACGCCCTCTTTGCCGACCTTCTCCATGGCCTGGGCGATCATCTTGCCGATCTCTTCGTCGCCGTTGGCCGAGACGGTGCCGACCTGCTCGATCTCGCGGGCGTCCGAGATGGGGCGGGACAGGACCTTGAGCTCGGCGACGACGGCCTCGACGGCCTTGTCGATGCCGCGCTTGAGCTCCATCGGGTTGTGGCCGGCGGCGACCAGCTTGATGCCGTGGCGGAAGATGGCCTGGGCCAGCAGGGTCGCGGTGGTGGTGCCGTCGCCGGCGTTGTCACCGGTCTTGCTGGCCACCTCTTTGACCATCTGGGCGCCCATGTTGACGAACTTGTCCTCGAGGACAATCTCTTTGGCGACGGTGACGCCGTCCTTGGTCACCACCGGGGCGCCCCAGGACTTGTCGATGACCACGTTGCGGCCCTTGGGGCCGAGCGTGACCTTCACCGCGTTGGCGAGGGTGTCCACGCCGAGCAGCACCTTGTTGCGGGCCTCGACGTCGAAAAGGATCTCCTTGGCGGCCATGTTCGATCTCCAGCGTGGGTGTTCTGCGCCGCGCCGCGCCCGCTCGTGGGGGCGCGCCGGCGGCTCTCAGGGAAAGGAGTGGGTCGTCGATCCGGTCGGGCGGCCCGCGGTGGGCGACCGGACCGGGGCGCCGCCCGGGGCGCCGCGCGGCGCGCGCCGGGCGGCGGCGGGGCGAATCAGCCCTCGATCACGCCGAGGATGTCGTCCTCGGTGAGCAGCAGGCGGTCTTCGCCGTCGACCTTGATCTCGTTGCCGCGGTACTTCGCGAAGATGACGCGGTCACCTTCTTTGACGGCGAGGGGGCTGACCGTGCCGTCCTTGGCCACGCGGCCGCTGCCGACCGCGAGGACGACGCCCTCAAGGGGCTTCTCCTTGGTCGCGGTGTCGGGGAGGAACAGGCCGCTCTTGGTCTTGGTCGGCTCGTCGCTGCGCTTGACCAGGACACGGTCGAACAGGGGACGGATCGTCGTCATGGCTCAACCTCCGCGAATCCCCACCGAAAGGGGGGGTGGAAGACAGGGGATGGAACATGCAGCGGGCCGGCGGGGCTTGCCCGGCGACGCCGCCGCTGCGGGTGGGCCGCGCACCCCGCCGGGGCGGTGGGGCTGGCCCGGGCGGACCGCGGCGAGCGGCCCACCCTTGGGTAAAATGAGGAGCAGGAGCACCCGGTGGGTGCGCGGCTGGCGCCCCTCACCGACCCCGCGAGGCCACCGTCGACACCGCCAACGATGACGAAGCAGAGGTCAATGAGACTGCTCCGACCGCCACTCTCGAAGAGCTTGATTGAGCGCAGCGGCACACCGCGCGCCCAACCCCCGGCGGCCGCCTCAGTAGTCACGCCCCCTGCCCCGTCAACCCCAGCCTCTCGAATTTGATCTGCCCGGCGCCGCCCTGCGCCGGAACCTTCTCCAGGAGCACCACAACGACCAGCCGCCGCAGCGATGCGGCCCGACCGGGGCCCCGGGCCCCACGATGAGGAGGAGCGATGCGCCACCCCGACCGCCCGCCCGCCCCCGCCGGCATCTGCCGCGAGCCCAACCTCTTCGACTTCTTTCACGAGCAGGTCGAGGCCGCGGTGGTCGACCGCAAGGCTCCGGTCAGCAGCGACGGGGTCGTCTACCTCAGCACCCTGCTGGTCGAGCGCAGCCACCATGAAGAGGCCGCCGGCAAGACCACCCTGGTCGAGCTGCACATGCAGGCGGCCCAGGCCGACCGCGGTCAGCAAGTCCGCTGTTACAAAGACTTGGGCGACCGCGCGCTCTTCGTCAGCGGCTTCTTCGCCGAGAGCCTGCGCCGCAGCACGGTCGGCGTCGACTATTACGTGCAGATGGGCCAAGCCGCGTACGACCGGCTGGCGCACCTCTTGTCGGGCCCGCGGCGGGGCGGCAGCGGCCTCGAGACGATCTTCGCCGAGCTGGCCGAGAGCTTCGGCGTCTGCGTCGAGGTGCTGCGCGAGGTGCGCGAGGGCATGGAGACGCCGACCGACGACATCGGCGCGCTGCGGCTCTATGAGCAGTACCTCGCGACCGGCAGCCGCCAGGCGCTGCGCAAGCTGCACGCGCTGGGCCTCGCGCCGCAGGCCCGCCGCCCGCCGGTGCTGGCGTGAGCGCCGGGGCCGCGGGGGTGCCGCCGGCGGCCCGGGCCCTGCTCGCGGCGCTGCAAGACGAGCTCTGCGCGCTCTACCGCGCCGAGGCGCCCGACCTGCTCGACTTCCTCGTCGATGACGACGGGCTGGCCGCCATCGGCGCGCAGCCCGCCCGCGGGGCCGACGAGTGGGTGCTGGTGGCCGAGGGCGAAGATGGGCTCGAGCTCGCGATCTGGATCGCGGCGCCGCTGCTGCACCAGCTGGCCCAGACCGCCAGCCCCGCGCAGGCCGCCGCCGGAGCGCTCCGGGCCTTCTGCGCCGGCGTCGAGGGCCTGAGCCACGCCCTGCTGCTGATCGAGCGGGCGCGGCGGGCCGAGCCGGTCAGCCTGCTCGAGCTCGAGGCCCAGGCCGAGGTCGACAAGTACGTGTGCGCGCGGCTGCACCACCCCGAGCGCCGGGCCGAGCTGCGGCGCCGCCTCTTCCACGACGCTGACCTGCGCGTCGATCTCGACGAGGATGAGCGGGATCGCTACCGCGAGGCGGGGGCCCTGGCCGAGGCCTGGTGCGCCCACCTCGACCGCCTGCCCCACGATCGCGCCCGGATTGACGAGCAGCGGCGCTTTTTCCGCGCATCCGGGTCCAGCCGCCTCCACGAGATGCGGCGCCTGCGCCTCGCGGCCTGAGCGGGGCAGGCGCGGGCGCCCCGGCGTGGATCGGGCGCGCTGGCCGGTGATCTCAGCGGCGAGACCGCCGAGATCGTCGGGCTTGACGCGGCCCGCCTTTTGCAATAGCCCTCGCCGTCGCACCACGCCGACCCGTGGGTGCGGGGTGGGCGCGCGCCGACCCGCCGGATCGGCAGCGCCTCTGGCGCGGGTCCCACGGTCCCTCGGTCCACCGCCTCCCGCGCTCTCCACCGCCTCCCGCGCTCTCCATCCGGGCGCCCCGCAACGGCCTCCTGGACGGCGCCCTCCCCCGGTCGGGGCACCCGCAGCACCGCGCGCAGGCCCCCTGGCGCGGCATCCCTCCTCCGCCGCATCCTCCTCCGCCGCCTCTTCACGCCGCGCCCGGCCCGCAGCCCGCCGGTCAACCGACCGGGGCTCCGCCGACTGGCGGCATCGCTCACCTCCCCGCCCGCGGCGCAGCGCCCCGGGCCGAACGGCCCCAGCCCGCCTGGGTCCGCCCCATCTCCGAGAGGACGCCCCATATGGCCCGCATCACCGTAGAGGACTGCCTCGAGAAGCTGCCCAACCGCTTCTCGCTCGTGCTGGTCGCCGCCGAGCGCACCAAGCAGCTCATGAAGGGCGCCGAGACCCTGCTCACCGACGACCGCTCGAACAAAGAGGCGGTCACCGCGCTCCGCGAGATCGCCGCTGGGCTCGTCAAGGCCGACTACACGCACTTCGACGAGAACGAGGTGCTGCGCACCGCCGGCGGCCCGGTCCACCGCGAAGACCTGCCCCCCTCGGCCGAAGACGAGCTGCCCCCGGCCGCCGACGACGACCTGCCCCCGGCCGCCGACGACCTGCCGCCCGAGGCCTGAGCGCGGCCGAGGCCCCGCGGGCCGGCGCGCCGCCGGTCCACGGCTGTGTTCTTCCGCAGCCCTTCCGCAGCACCTCCGCAGCTCTCCTGCAGCAGCGGTCCGCAGCGCCCCCGCAGCAGCACCGCCCGCCGCCGCTCCCCCGCCGCACCGGCCCGCCGCCCCTCGTGAGGGCTGGCGGGGCCGCAGCCCAGAATTGAGGTCCGCATGTCCGCTGACAAGTCCGCGAAGCTGTTCGAGCTCGACGTGATCGAGGCCAACCTCGCCAAGGGTGTGATCACCCGCGACGACGTGCTGGCGTACCTCGACCACACGGTGCACCTGCGCAACATCCGCCGGCAGGTCATCCTCGCCGCGATCGTCGAGCTGCTGGTGGCGGGCCTGAGCGTGCCCGAGATCTGCGCCACGGCCGGCGTCGGCTACGAGCTGAACGTCACGCCGCACGACCCCGACGCCCTGGCGCGGGTGCTCAACGAGAAGGTGCTCGACGGCGACTTCTGGACCGCCCAGCGCCAGAAGGTGCTCGAGCTGCTCGCCGACAACGCGACCGACAAAGACCGCCTCTCGGCGCTCTTCGACCTGCGCGTGCGCGAGCGCAACCTCTCCCGCGGCCTCATCACCAAGGGCGAGGTCGCGATCTTCCAGGCGGCCCTCGAAGACTGCGCCAGCAACGCTGACATCAGCAAGCTCACCGTCCAGCACACCCACGGCTACCGCGACGGCGAGGGTGAGCCGCTGAGCCAGGACGAGGCCTGAGCCTCCGCGCCGGCCCGGCCCCGCGCCGGTCCGCTGCCCAGCGAGCCGCCCGCCCTCTCCAGGGTCGGCGGCTTTTGCGTCTGCCCCGCCGACCGCGCGGCACCCTGCCGACCTCCCCCGTCCGCGCCGACCCCGCATGGAGCGACCATGAGCACGAACCCGACGGGCCCTCGCCCCCTCCGCGCGCCCCGCGGCGCGACCCTGCGCTGCAAGGGCTGGGTGCAAGAGGCGGCCTACCGCATGCTGCTCAACAACCTCGACGCCGAGGTGGCCGAGCGGCCCGAAGACCTCGTGGTCTACGGCGGCATCGGCAAGGCGGCCCGCGACTGGGACAGCCTCGACGCCATCCTGGCGAGCCTCGAGCGTCTCGAGAACGATGAGACCCTGCTGGTCCAGAGCGGAAAGCCGGTCGGCATCCTGCGCACCCACCCCGACGCGCCGCGGGTGCTGCTGGCCAACAGCAACCTCGTCGGCAAGTGGGCGACCTGGGAGCACTTCCGCGAGCTCGAGCGCAAGGGCCTGATGATGTACGGCCAGATGACGGCCGGCTCGTGGATCTACATCGGCACCCAGGGCATTTTGCAGGGCACCTACGAGACCTTCGCCGAGGCGGGGCGCCAGCACTTCAACTCCGAAGACCTCAGCGGCCGGCTCATCGTGACCGCGGGCCTCGGCGGCATGGGCGGCGCGCAGCCGCTGGCGGCGACGATGAACAACGCCGTCTGCCTCGTGTTCGAGATCGACCCGGTGCGGGCCCAGCGGCGGGTCGAGACCGCCTACCTCGACGAGATCGCCCCCAGCATCGAGGAAGGCATCGCGCGGGCCCGCCAGTGCATGGCGCTCAAGCTGCCGCGCAGCATCGGCGTCGTCTGCAACGTGGTTGACGGCCTTCAGGCCCTGATCGACGCGAACCTCACGCCTGACCTGCTCACCGACCAGACCAGCGCCCACGACCCGCTGATCGGCTACGTCCCCGCCGGGCTCAACCTCGAGCAGGCGGCGGCGCTGCGCGCTGCCGATCCGACCGCCTACATCGCCCGGTCTCACGAGACGATGGGCCAGCACGTGCGCCTGATGTTGGCGCTGCAGGCCAAGGGCGCCCACACCTTCGACTATGGCAACAACCTGCGCGCCGGCGCCGAAAAAGCCGGTGTCGACAACGCCTTTGGCTTCCCGGGCTTCGTGCCGGCCTACATCCGCACGCTGTTCTGCGAGGGCATGGGGCCCTTCCGTTGGGTGGCGCTCAGCGGCGACCCCGAAGACATCTACGTCACCGACCAGGTGGTGCGCGAGCTCTTCCCCGAGAAAGAGTCGCTGCTGCGCTGGCTCTTGCTGGCCGGCGAGCGGGTGCAGTTCCAGGGCCTGCCGGCGCGCATCTGTTGGCTCGGCTACGGCGAGCGGGTCAAGGCCGGCCTCGCGTTCAACGAGCTGGTGCGCACGGGTCGGGTCAAGGCGCCGATCGTCATCGGCCGCGACCACCTCGACTGCGGCAGCGTGGCCTCACCCAACCGCGAGACCGAGGCGATGCGCGACGGCAGCGACGCGGTGGCCGACTGGCCCATCCTCAACGCGCTGGTCAACGCGGTCAACGGGGCGAGCTGGGTCAGCTTCCACCACGGCGGCGGCGTGGGCATGGGCTACAGCCTGCACGCGGGCCAGGTCATCGTCGCCGACGGCACCCCCGAGGCGGCGCGGCGCATCGAGCGCGTGCTGACCAGCGACCCGGCGATGGGCGTGCTGCGCCACGCCGACGCGGGCTACGAGCGCGCCATCGAGGTGGCCAAAGAGCGCGGCGTCCGCATCCCCCGGATCACCGAGTAGGGTCGGGCCCAAACTAAGCCGCTCAACCCAAGACAGCGGGGCGCCCCGTCGGCCTGCGGCCGCCGGCGCCCGTCCGCCGCGCTCGGGCTGCGCCCTCGGTCGCTGCGCGACCGGCCTGCGGCCGCGCTGTGGCCGGGCTGGCGCGCGCGAGGCGGATTCGAGGGGG
>JBJONS010000801.1:0-2971 GCA_046051725.1 Pseudomonadota bacterium
GCGGTGTCGAGCAGCGCGGTGTCGAGCAGCGCGGCCTCTCCAGCGCCCTGCAGCGCCGAGAGCTCGGCGCGGAGGGCGGACTGGAGGAGGGAGGCGCCGCGGGTGGTGTGGGTCTGCATCACCGCGCGCTCGGCGGGGTCGAGGGGGCCCGGCTTGCCCAGGATGGCGTGAGGGAGCGCCCAGTTGCCGATGTCGTGGAGCGGGGCGGCCTGGGCGATGCGGGCCGCGCGGGTCGGGCCCAGCTGGGGGCCGAACGCCGGATCGTCGGCGAGGGCGGCGCAGAGCTGCTGGACGAAGGCCTGGGTGCGGAGGATGTGGTGGCTGGTCTCGGGGGCGCGGCCCTCGGCGGCGGCGGCCAGCGCCCGCACGGTCAGCGCCCGGAGGCGCTCGCTCTCGAGCACCCGCCGCTCGACCTCGGCCTCGAGCCAGCGGGCCTGCGCGGCGAGGCGCTCCCGGGCCCGCTTGAGCTCGATCTGGGCGGCGACCCGGGCGAGCACCAGGGCCGGCCGGATGGGCTTGGGTACGTAGTCGGCCGCACCCAGCGCGATGCCCCGCGCCTCGTCTTCGGTGCCGTCGAGCGCGGTGACGAAGATGACCGGGACCTCGCGGAGCGCCGGGTGCTGCCGCATGGCCGCGAGCACCTCGAAGCCGGTCATGTCGGGCATCATGATGTCGAGCAGCACCAGATCGGGGATGGGCTCGCGGACCGCCGCCTGCAGCCCGCGCACGCCGCAGTTGGCGACCCGCACCCGGTACTTGTCTTTGAGGATGCCGTTGAGGACGGCGATGTTGCCGGGGGTGTCGTCCACCACCAGGACGGTGGCCTCGGCGGGCGGCGCGGGCTCGGGTCCCATGGGCTTCCTCGGTGGGGCGGAGAGAGGAGCAGCGGCCTGCGCGTTTAGCGCGCCCTCGCGCGCCTGAGTGACTGGTTCGGGTCATCATCCGGGGATCCGCGTAAGGACAAGGCGTGCTGGGCGGGCGCGATCGGACGGTCCCGGGGCCGGTCGGCGCAGCGGCGCGGGACCAGCGGCGGGGGAGTTCGTGCAGCGGGGATCGGCGCTGGGGGGCCGCTCAGGGGCGGCAGCCGAACAGCGCCTCGAAGTTGGCCGCGAGCTGGGCCTCGACGGCGTCGGGCGCCGCGCCCCAGAGGCGGGCGGTCAGGGCGGCGGTGCCGGCGACGTTGGCGGGCTCGTTCAGCGCGCCCTTCTCGGGGCCGAGGTAGGGGCAGTCGGTCTCGAGCAGCACCTTGTCGCGGGGCAGCTTCTCCAACAGCATCCGGAAGTTGTCGGCCTTGTGCGCGTTGGCCGGGATCGACAGCCAGTGTCCGGCGGCCGCGATCCGCTCGCCCAGCTTGACCTTGGCCGAGAAGCAGTGCCACACCACCCGCTGCGCGCCCTCTTCGAGCAGCACCTCGAGCGCCCGGGCCTCGGCTTTGCGGGTGTGCACGATCAGCGGCTTGTCGGCGGCCAAGGCGAGGCGCACCAGCCGGCGGAAGCGCTCCTCTTGCAGGGCCCAGAGGGCCTCGGGCACCCAGTGGTGGTCGAGGCCGACCTCGCCCATCGCGAAGGCGCCGTCGATGCGTCGCTCGAGATCGGCGTAGCAGACGTCAAAGTCGGGAGGTGGGCCCTCGGTGTCCCGCGGATAGGTCGCGCCGCTGGCCAGCAGCTCGGGGAGCACCGCGTCGACCGGGTAGAGGCCGAAGGCCGGCTTGACCAGGGAGGAGCGGGCGGCGAGCGCGGCCACGGCCGCGTTGTCGTCGGGGTTCAGCCCGTTGCTGATGATGGTGCCCACGCCGGCGGCGGCGGCGCGGGCGAGCACCCCGGCCTCGTCGGCGGCGAGGCGGTGGTCGGTGAGGTGGGCGTGCACGTCAAAAAGGGCCACCGGCGCCTCCGGGCGGGAGTGGGGCGTCCGCTAATCGACCGGGCGGCCCCTCGGGCGGGGGCGGGCCCCGCGCCTCAGCCCGCGCCGAGCAGCGTGGCCACCGCCGGGAGGGCCGTCGAGGCGTCGGCGTCGACGCACAGGGTCGCCTCGGCGTCGCCCCGGGTCGGGCCCAGGTTCAGCACGCCGACCGGCGTGCCCAGGGCCCTCGCGCGCTTCACGAAGCGCATGCCAGAGAACACGGTCAGGCTCGACCCGACCACCAGCAGCACCTCGGCCGCCTCGAGCGCGGCGAAGGCCCGGTCGACCCGGGGGCGCGGCACGTTCTCGCCGAAAAAGACGACGTGGGGCTTGAGCAGGCCGCCGCAGGCCAGGCAGTCGACGGTCTGAAAGCCGCCGGTGTCGTCGAGCTCGGCGTCGCCGTCGGGGGCGAGCTCGGGGGCCGGCGGCGGGCTCCAGCCCGGGTTGGCCGCGGACAGGCGCGCTTGGAGGGCCTCGCGCGGGCTCAGCGCCCCGCAGCCGAGGCAGGTGACCTCGGCGAGGGCGCCGTGCAGCTCGATGGGATCGACCGAGCCGGCCTTGCTGTGCAGCCGGTCGACGTTCTGGGTGATGAGGCCGGTGAGCAGGCCGGCGGCCTCCATTCGGGCGAGGGCGGCGTGGGCGGGGTTGGGGCGCGCGTCGCGCAGCGCCGGCCAGCCCGAGAAGGACCGGGCCCAATAGCGGCGGCGCCAGCCTGGGTCGCCGACGAATTGGGCGAAGCGCACGGGGTTGCGGGCGCGGGCCGCGGTGCCGGGGCCCCGGTAGTCGGGGATCCCCGACGCGGTCGAGGTGCCGGCGCCGGTCAGGGTGCAGATGCGGCGGCCGGCGAGGAGCTGGGCGAGGGCGGAGACCTGGGTCATGGGCGGGGGTTAGCCCGGCGCGCGGCGCTGTCTGCGGACCCGCGGGCGCGGGCGCGGGTCAGGGGTGGTCTGCCAGCAGGAGGGCGGGCGAGACCTTGGCTCGCCCGCCCCGCGGCGCGCCGCGCGCGCCGCGGCCCCGGAGGCCGCCGCGCGGCCGGAGGGGGGCCATCGGTGGGTGGCCTTGGCTGGATTGA
>JBJONS010000802.1:0-10585 GCA_046051725.1 Pseudomonadota bacterium
ACCCGGCCCCGCGACCTGCGGCGGCTGGCCCGCTGGCCGTGCCTCGCCGGCGACCCGAGCCTCGCCACCGCCGGGGCGGACCCCGCCGGTCCGCTGGCCCTCGATCTGGTGGGGCCGAGCCGGGCCGCCCGCGCGGCCCTGGCCCGGGTCGCCCAAGAGCGCCCGCCGCGGCTGGTCCTCGGGCCGCCGGACCTGACGGACCGCCACGACGCGGTCGACCTGCTGCGCGACGCGCTGCGGATCAGCGTGCCTGACGTCATCGTGCGCGCCAAACCCCACGGGCTCGCCGCCGTGCCCGACCGGGCGCTGGTCGGCCTGCGCGGGCTGCAGGCCTGGGTCTGGCCGCTCGCAGACGGCGCGGCGCCCGACGCCGCCGGGGTCGAGGCCCTGGCCCGCCTGCACCGCCTGTCGGGCGCGGCGGTCGGGGTCTGCGGCGGGCAGGCGCCCCCGCCCGCGCCGCTCCTCCAGCGCGACGACCCCGCCGTGGGGGCCGCGCCCTGTGGCACCATGAGCGGCGCCCCCTCCTCCTCCCCCTCGCCCGATGCGGAGCCCCTGTGACCGAGCGCCCCCGCGGACCGGTAGACCCCGAGCAGCTGCTGCGCGAGTGGAGCGGCATCATCGCCGCCGCCCGCGCCGATTTTGACGCCGAGCTCGCGCGCCTCGAGGCCAGCTTGGACGAGGCCGCCGCCCGGTCCGGCTGGGAGGAGTCCTCCGCCGCCCACGCCCGCGCCGCCGCGGCCCTGGCCCAGCGGTCGGCCACGCTGCGCGCCCGGTGGGAGGGCACCGGCCCCGTGCTCGAAGAGGCCGTGATCACCCACTCGGTCAACAGCGCGCGCCACCTGCGCTGGCGGGTGGCCGAGGCCCGAAAGACCGGCGAGGCGCTGGCCCGCAGCTTCGACCAGCGCGCCGATCAGGTGCTCGTGCGCGCCCGCGCCGCCGCCGCCCGGGCGCTGTTCCTGCGCGCCGCCGACGAGTGGAGCGCAAGCCGGGCCTGCGGCGAGTGCGGCCAGCCCTACCAGGTCGGCGGCCTCAGCGCGCCGGCGGCCTTCCGCTGCCCGAGCTGCGGCGCGGTGCGCGTCGAGCAGCCCGGCCCCGAGACCCTGGCCTGGCTCTCCGAAGGTGGCGCGATCGACGCCATCTGCGACGAGGCCTGCGCCGCCGACCGCGCCTCGGTCGAAGAGGCCCGCCACAGCTTCTGGGCCATCCACGAGCCCACCGTCGAGGACCACGCCGCCTTCGCCACCGTCGCCCGCACCGCGACCCTGCGCTGGCTCGACCAGGCCCAGCGGCTCCGCCCGGGCATGACCGAGGCCGAGGTCGAGGCCCGCCTGCAGCGGCGGCTCGATGAGGCCCTCGCCGAGTCCACCCACAGCCTCGCCGCCGAGGCGCGCCGCCGCCGCAGCCGCGGGGTCCAGCTCGCCAAGGCCGGCGACGTGCCGGCCCTGCTCGACTGGCTGCAGCGGGGCGGAGAGGGGGCGCCCGCCGAGCGCGCCAACCAGCTGGTCGCCTGCCTGCACGAGCACGGCCTGCGGGCCGAGGCTTGGCAGGCCCTGGCGCTCGAGCACCACCTCTCGGCCGAGGCCGAGGACCGCGACGGCTGGATGCGCCGGCGGCTCGGCGAGCTCGACGACGCGCTGGCGACCCGATGAGCGCGCCGGGCCAGATCCATCCGATGCGTCCGATGGGCCTGGCCCCGTCGCCGCCGGACGGCCCCGCCTCGAGCGCCCAGGCCCGCATGCTCGAGCGGGAGCGCATCGCCAACCGCCCCAAGCACTGGGTGCGGCTGGTCACGGCCTGCAACAGCAAGTGTTTGTTCTGCCTCGACGCCGACACGCCGCGCAACGTGTACCTGCCCGAAGACGAGATCCAGGCCGAGCTGCGGCGCGGCATTGACGAGCTGGGCGCCGACAAGGTCATCCTGAGCGGGGGCGAGGCCAGCCTGCACCCGGCCTTCCCCGCGCTCATCCGCTACGCCAAGTCGATCGGCTACGACCGGGTCCAGACCGTGACCAACGGCTGGCGCTACGCCGACCTCGACTTTTACCGCGAGGTGATGGCCGCCGGCCTCGGCGAGATCACCTTCAGCCTGCACGGCCACACCGCGGCGCTGCACGACCACCTCACCCAGCACCCGGGCTCGTTCCCGCGGCTGATGAAGGCGATGGTCCGCGCCCTGCGCGACCCCCGCGGCCCGATCGTGAACATGGACGTGGTGATCAACAAGCAGAACGTCGCGGTGCTCGACAAGATCATCGAGCTGGCCATCTCGGTCGGCGTCACCGAGTTCGACCTGCTGCACGTGATCCCGCAGGCCAACGCCTACGACAACCGCGAGGACATGTTCTACGACGTCAAAGACCACCTGCCGGTGCTGCACAAGGTCTTCGCGCTCAACCGCCACCCGCGTTTTGTGGTCTGGACCAACCGCTTCCCCGTCGAGTTCCTCGAGGGCATGGAGGACCTGATCCAAGACCCGCACAAGATGCTCGATGAGGTCAACGGGCGGCGGTTCATGGTCCGCAACTACCTCGACACCGGCCGCCCGCTCGACTGCCGCCAGCCCGAGCGCTGCGTGCACTGCTTCATCGAGCCGTTTTGCGCGACGATGGACCGCACCATCGCCCGCCAGCGCAGCGGCGGCTTCTCGGTCTGGCAGCCCGCCGACCTCGACGCGCCGCTGCCCGACCCGCTGCCTTTTGGCTGCGACACGGTGGGCCTGCGGGCCGAGCGCTGGGCCACGCTGCCCGCGCTCAGCCTGCCCGCCGGCGCCGGCCTCGAGCTGCGGCTCGACCAGCCCACGCCCCTGCCCGCGGCCCTGCCCGCCCCCTTCGTGCGCCTGCTGATCGACGCGCCTGAGGCCATCGCCGCGCTGATCGGCCCCGACGCCCCGCCGCTGCCCGCCGGCCTGCAGCTCGAGCTGCAGCTCACCCGCGCCACCGCCGCCTGGTGCCGCGCCCAGCCGGCCGCCCTGGCCGCCGCCGCCGCCGCCCTGGGCCCCCGTCTGCGGGTGCACCAGCCGAGTTTTGAGCACATGGCCGAGGCGAGCGCCAGCGACGTGCGCGACCCCGCCGCCTTTTTCACGGACATGGCCGCCGCTGGCGTGCCGCCGCTGCCGGTCAGCGGCCTGCCCGCCTGCCTCGCGCCGGGCCAGCGCCTGCAGCCCGCGGTCCCCCGCCTCGCCGCCGCGGACTTCGAGCTCGAGACGGGCCGCCTCGACATCCGGGGCCTCGCCCGCGCCCACGTCTCGACCCACTACCGCAGCAAGAGCGTGCGCTGCCGCGACTGCGTGGTGAACGACCGCTGTGAGGGCGTTCACATCAACATGGTGCGCGATCAGGGCCTGAAGCTCTGCCGGCCGCTGACCGCCGGGCCCTGGGCCGACGCGGCCCAAGCCCAGCTGCAGGCCGCGATGCCCACGCCGCCGGGCCGCCCCCGCGACGGCGCCCCGCCCGAGGCGCCCGCCCCGAGCCTGCCCGGTTTTGCGCCGGTGGGGCCGGTGGTCGATCCGCTGGCCGCGGTGGCCGAGGCCCAGCGCGCCCGCCGCGAAGAGCGGGCCCGGGCCCGGGCGGCCGGCGCCCCCCTGCCGCCGCTCAACCCCTTCGGCCCCCGCGGGGGCTGAGCCCACGCAGCGAGGACAGCGTCAGGATGGCCAACCTCGGGTACCTTCAGCTCACGCGCAACTGCTACCAGCGCTGTCGCTTTTGCAGCAACCCGCCCACCGGCGTCGATCTGACCGAGGCCGAGATGCGCGGGATGATCGATGAGCTCGCCGAGATGGGCTACGACGGCGTCATTTTGACCGGCGGAGAGCCCAGCCTCTCGCCCCTGCTCTTCCCGGCCCTGGCCTACGCCGCCGAGCGGGGGCTCTACTCCCGCATGATCACCAACGGCCAATTGCTGGCCGACAAAGAGTTCTTTGCGCGCTGCGTCGACGCGGGCCTCAAGCACGTGCACATGAGCCTGCACAGCTATCGGCCCGAGGTGCATGACTTCATTACGAAGTACCCGAAGGCCTGGGAGACGCTGGTCACCGCGCTGGGCCACGTGCCCGCGCTCGGCATCACCGCCGACATCAACACCGTGATCAACGTCTACAACGCCGATCACCTGCATGAGACGGTGATGTGGCTGGTCGACCGCTTCCCGTTCATCCGGCACTTCGTCTGGAACAACATGGACCCCGACGGGAACCGGGCCGAAGAGAACCCCGACTGCATCCCGCGCCACCACGAGTTTCAGGTCAGCCTCGAGCTGGCGATGGACTACCTGCACCGCACCGGCCGGACTTTTCGGGCCGAGCGGGTGCCGCTCTGCTTCATGCCGCGCTTCGCCTGGGCCAGCACCGAGACCCGCAAGATCATCAAGGAAGAAGAGCGCTGCATCCGCTTCCTCGACCAGAAGGGCTTCGTCCACCAGGTCGAGTTCCTGCACGGCAAGGGCGAGGCCTGCGACCACTGCCGGTGGGACCCGATCTGCGCCGGCATGTACTCGATGGCCAAGACCTACGACGAGCGCGAGCTCTCGCCGCAATTCGAGGACCCGACCCCGGTGATGCGCGCGGTGCTCGGCGAGGAGCCCGCCCCGGCCTTGGTGCAGCGGATCCAGGCGCGGCGGGGGCGCCGGAGCCCGACCGAGCAGCCGCCCCCCGACCAGCGCGCCGCGGCCTGGACGCGGAGCTGGTAAGCGGGAGAATTGGCCCGGATGGGGCCAAGGCCCTTGCGCGCGGCCCCTCCCCTCCGCTACCGTCCCCCTAGACGCAGCCGGGCCTCCCGCGGCCGGCCGCGTCCTCTCGCGCTGGCCCGCGGCGGGCGAATCGCCCCTCCACCGGGATCGCGCGGCACGCGCTCCGAGGCACGCATGGCAAGCGGACACCACCGCGACCCGCTCCCCTCCCACCGGGGAGCCTCTGACCGGGGCCCCTCGGACCAGGGCCTCCTCCCCCCGCGCCTCGCGGCGCTGGCCCTGCTGGGGCTGCTGGGCTGTGGGAACGACAACAAGCTCGACGTCTACGAGTCTCCGCCGGTCGTGACCATCCAGTCGCCGGGCGCCGACTCGGCCTTCTACGCGGGCCAGGCGATCAGTTTTGAGGCGCTGGTCGACCTCGACAGCGGCACCGACCCGACGACGGTGACCCACCGCTGGGTGGCCGGCAGCGAGACCCTCTGCGACACCCAGCCTTTTGGCGCCGACTTCCTCGGCCTCTGCTCGGCGGCCTTCGACACGACGGGCCCGCGCACGGTGCAGGTGACGGCGAGCACGCCGTTTGGCGGCCGCGCCACCGCCACGGTCGACATCGAGATCCTTGAGAACAACCCGCCCACGATCGACATCGACTCGCCGGCCGAGGGCACCGACTTCGCGGTCACCACGCTCATCGTGCTGCACGCGCTGGTCGACGACGTCGAGCAAGACCCCGCCGAGCTGGTCATCAGCGCCACCAGCAACATCGACGGCGAGCTCTCGGTCACCGCGACGCCCAGCTCGACCGGCGAGTGGTCCTCGGCGGTCACGCTCAGCCCGGGCTCGCACCTCATCACCGTGCGGGTGGCCGACGGCTACGGCCAGTCCGACCAAGACACCGTGCAGCTCGACGTCTTCGAGAACACGGCCCCCAGCGTCGCCTCGGTCAGCGTCGAGCCGCTGCCGGCCTACACCGACGACGACCTGAGCGCGGTGCCCTACGGCTGGGCCGACCTGGGCGGCGCGCCCGAGAGCTACCGCTACCAGTGGTACAAAGACGACGGCACCGGGCTGATGGTCGCCGACGCGCCGGCCGTGACCGACGCCTACCCCGCGGGCCGCACGACCAAGGGTGACTTCATCCAGGTCGAGGTCTTCCCGGTGAACACCTACGGCGAGGGCGCGCCGGTGCGCTCGGCCATCGTCGAGGTGCTCAACAGCCCGCCGACCGCCCCGGTGGTGCAGATCACCCCGGATCCGGCCCAGCCGACCGACAACCTGTACTGCACCGTGGTGACCGCCTCGACCGACGCGGACGAGGACCCGATCACCTACACCTACAAGTGGTTCCGCAACGGCGCGCTGACCGGGATCACCGCCAACGTGGTGACCAGCGACCAGCTGACCCACGGCGACACCTGGGAGTGCGTGGTCACGGCCAACGACGGCGAGATCGACGGCGGCAACGCCACTGACGCGGTCACGGTGCTCGACACCAACGCGCCGACCGCGCCGCTGATCAACGCGACCTACCCCTACCGCAACGAGGACAGCGTCACCCTGACCGGCAGCTGCGAGCCGGGCTGCGCGCTGACGATGTACTGCGCCGACGGCCTCAGCTCGTGGACCGACAGCCTGACCTGCGCGGGCGACGGCACCTTCAGCTTCAACGACACGCTGACCCGGGGCGAGGTCACGACCTGCCAGGCCGACTGCGAAGACGCCGCCGGCAACGTCAGCCCGCTGTCCAACCCGGTGAACACCGAGGTCTGCGACCCGGCCGACACCTACGAGGACGCCACCGGCTACGGCGACGCCGGCAGCGACGCGGTCGATGAGTTCGGCTCGCTCAGCGACACGGGCACCCGGACCATCACCCTGCGCGGGAACATCCTCGCCGACGACACCGAGGACTGGTTCTCGATCACGACCACCGACGACGTCGCCAGCGACCGGCTGGCCGGCCTGAACGCCTACCGGCTGCAGGCCATCCTGGTCAGCGGCAGCGCCGACTACGCGTTCACGGTCTACAAAGACTCCTTCGACCCCTCGGCGCGCGAGTGCTCGGGCGCCTACACCGAGTACTCCGACTTCGTCACCGACCGGGGCGAGGCCGACCACGCGGTCCCGGCCGACCCCCGCGCCTGCGGCAACGGCAGCTCGACCCGCAACGACTGCGAGTCCATGAGCGCCACCTACTACGTCCAGGTCACCCGCCTGCGGAGCTCGCCGACCTCCTGCGACTCCTACACCATCGAAGTCACGAACGGGGTTTGGTGATGCAGAGCCGCCGCGACATCCTCAAGCTGCTCGGCGTCTCGGTCGGCGCGCTCGGCCTGAGCGCCACCGCCGCCGCCGAGGGCCTCGCCGCCTTCGCCGACGCGGGCGGGCAGGCGGGCGCCCCCCTCTGGCTGGTGGCCCCGCTGCAGCCGGGCAGCCCGCTGGGCAAGGGCTGGACCCTGGCCGCCCTCTCGCCGGTCGAGCGCGGCGCCGCCGTGCTCAGCCTGCAGCACCGCTCCGGCGCGGTCGCCCGGGTGCACCTCTGCGCCCGCGACGGCCGGCCCAAGGGCCTGACCCACACCGCGCTCTTCGACCTGCTGCTGATGGACGGCGGCCAGGGCGACCGCCCGACCGAAGAGGGCCTGGGCCGCGCCCTGGTGAACCTCGCCAGCCGGGTCAAGCACAACGAGCTGGGCTCCGCGGATCTGCGCGTGCGCGGCCTGCTGAGCCACCTTGAGCGGGTCGAGCGCTTCGGCCCCGAGGCGCTGGTCTAAGGGGCAGCTCCGCTCCTGCACCGCTGCTCCTGCTCTGCTGCTCCTGCGTTGCTCCCGCCGCCGCTCCTGCCGCCGCGCCCGCGCACCTCCCGCCGATCCGATGGGGCCCCCTTGTCCTCTGCCGACCAGACCACCGACTCCGTCGCTGATCTCGAGACCTTCGAGGTGCTGACCGACGGCCGCAGCGTCCGCCTCCAGATCGACGAGCGGCTGTACCCGCTCGACGCGGTGCGCGGCGCCGCCTACCTGTTCCTCGACCGCTGCTTCGTCCGGCTCGACCGGCCCGCCGACCAGCGCATCGACATCACCCTCAAGACCAAGGCGGCGCCGGCGCCCGGCCAGCTCGAGCAGCTGGCCGGCGAGCTCGGCAACGCCCTGCTCGACCAGGCGGTGCGGGTGCAGGTGGCCCAGTCCACCGGCAAGATCCGCGAGTACATCATGGCGCGCGCCTTCTTCGCCGCGCCGGCCCAGTCGAGCATCGACCAGCTGCTGGCCGAGCTCGACGCCGAAGAGCTGGCCGACGACCCGCTCGACATCCAGGTCCCCTGGGAGAAGGGGGGCGCATGAGCCACCCCGACCCGAGCGCCGGCGGCGCGCCGCTGCCCGCCCCCATCCACTTGGACCTGCACGGCGACGTGTACAGCGCGGCGGGCATCGACGCGGCCGCGGCGGCCTACGCCGGCCTGCTCGCGGTCGAGCGCAGCGGCGGCCCGACCCTGCACCGCCTCGCGCTGCGCGTGCAGGACGCCGAGGTGGATGACCTCGTCGACCACTTCCTCAACCACGCGCTGCACGCCAGCGTCACCCTCGCCCGCCGGGGCGCGGTCGGGGCCTCGGCATGATCAGCCGCACGACCCTCGAGCTCCCGCGCCGGGCGGTGCGGCCTGAGGCCCTGGGCCCGTTTCGCTGGGGCAAGATCGGCGAGAAGGTCCTGCTGACCAGCGACGCCGGCGAGTGGCAGCTGCTCAGCCAGCCCGACTTCGCCCGTTTTCTCCGCGGCGAGATCACGCCCAAGCACCCGGCCTACGACGGCCTGCGCGAGCGCGGCTTCCTCCGCCAAGACCTCGACGCCGAGGACCTCGCCCGCAAGCTGCGCCGCAAGCGCCGCTACCTCGGCGCCGGCCCCCACCTCGCGGTGGTCATCACCACGCTGCGCTGCAACCAGTCCTGCGCCTACTGCCACGCCAGCCGCACCGACATGCACCGCACCGAGACCGACATGAGCCTGGCGACCGCCAAGAAGGTGGTCGACCACGTCATGCGCACGCCCTCGCCGTACCTGTGTTTTGAGTACCAGGGCGGCGAGCCGACCGTGAACATGGACGTGGTCAAGTTCTGCGTCCAACACAGCCGCGAGAAGAACCGCCACGAGCGCAAGGCCCTCGATCATTCGGTCGTGACCAACATGACCTACATGAACGAAGAGAACGCGCGCTGGCTGGTCGACAACAACGTGCTGGTCTGCACTTCGCTCGACGGCCCCAAAGAGGTGCACGACAGCAACCGCCCGTGGACCGGCAAGACCGCGGCGGCCTACGACACGGTCACCGGCTGGATGGACTGGTTCAACCGCGCCTACATCGACAAGGGCCTCGATCCCCAGCTCTGGCACGTCGACGCGCTGATGACCACGACCCGCCGCAGCATGGAGCACGGCAAGGCCATCGTCGACCTCTACGTGCAGCGCGGCATTCGCAACATCCACCTCCGCCCGCTGAACCCCTTTGGCTTCGCCACCAAGACCTGGCGCGCCATCGGCTACAGCATGGAAGAGTGGCTGGCCTTCTACGAAGAGATGCTCGACTACATCATCGAGCTCAACCACCAGGGCGTGCAGATCATGGAGGGGACGGCCGCGACCTTCCTCAAAAAGATGCTCACGCCCGACGATCCCAACTTTGTCGACATCCGCAGCCCGGTGGGCTCGGGCACCGGGCAGATCTGCTACGGCTACGACGGCAGCATCTACCCGAGCGACGAGGGCCGGATGGTCCACGGCATGGGCGACGCCATCTTCAAGCTCGGGCACGTCGACGACACGAGTTTTGAGCAGGCGACCCGCCACCCCACCGTGCGGGCCATCGCCACGGCCAGCCTGCTCGACGCGCTGCCCCAGTGCGAGAGCTGCTGGAACGCCCCCTACTGCGGCGTTCGGCCGCTCCACAACTACATGATGAGCGGGGATCTTTTCGCGCAGCGCCCCCTGACGCCCAAGTGCACCCAGCACATGGCGATGGTGCGCATGCTGTTCTCCCGCCTCGCCAACGACACGGACGGCCGCGTCGAGGCCATCTTCCGGCGGTGGACCATCGACCGCCCCCGCAGCCCCGACGCCGACCCCACCGCTTGAGCCGCCAGGAGGCCCCATGAACCGGGACCGAGACGAGAACGACGAGAAGGCCGAGGCGGGCGCCGCCGCGGCGGACCCTGCGCCGAGCGGCGAAGCCAAGCTCGAGCCCAAGGTCGAGGCCAGCGGCAGCACCGCGGGCGTGGCGGGCGGCGTCGCCAAGCTGCCGGCGACCAGCCGGGTGCCCAAGCTCGACAAGGCGCCGGTCGACTTTTTGCTCGAGGCCGAGGCCGCGCAGGCCGAGCCCAAAGACCTGTCGGGCGAGCTGCAGCTCAAGGCCGACGAGCTGCTCGCCGACCCGCACAACGGCGGCGTGGTCTGGGCGGCCCACTGCTCGCACGGCTCGCACGGCAGCCACGGCTCGCACGGCAGCCACGGCTCGCACGGCTCCCACGGCTCGCACGGAAGCCACGGCTCGCACGGGTCCCACGGCTCGCACGGGTCCCACGGCTCGCACGGCAGCCACGGCTCGCACGGCAGCCACGGCTCGCACGGCAGCCACGGCCAGTGGTGAGGCCCGCGCCGGCGACGCGCTGAGGTGGACGCGCTGAACGTGACGCGCTGACGTTGACGCGCTGATGTTGACGCGCTGGACGTGATCCTCCGCGGCCATGCCCCAGCGCCGCGCCCGGTGGCGGCCGGCCATGATAGGCCGCCGCCCCAGGCAGGAGCGCAGCGTGCCGAACACTCCCTTCTTTGTCCTCGGCTGCCCCCGCTCGGGGACGAGCTGGCTCGGCGCGGTGCTCGACGCCCACCCCCGCCTCCGCTGCGGGATGGAGCTCGA
>JBJONS010000803.1:0-3100 GCA_046051725.1 Pseudomonadota bacterium
GGCGGCCCCCGGCATCCATCGCGAAACAGCGCATGGACTGCACGAACGGCCTCGGCAAGTCGATGAGGCCCAGCGTCGCGAGCGTGAGCCGAATCAAGGAAAGCCGGTATGAAGACCCGCAGAGCGACCCGCAGCACGCCGCCCTCGACGAGCGCCCCCCGGCCGTGCCGGCGGCCGCCCCGCCACGACCGGCCGCGGGCGGGTACCGTGCCGCCGACGCGGACCGCGCCCCCCGCGCGAAGCGCCCAGGAGCCCCGATGCCCTTCGCCCAAGTGGGACCGATCACGCTGGCCTACGAGGACCCCGGCCCGGGCGTGCCCCTGCTGCTGATCATGGGCATCGGCGCCCAGCTCGTGCTCTGGCCCGAGGGCCTGCTCGGCCGCCTGCGGGCGGCGGGCTTCGCGCCGCTGATCTACGACCACCGCGACCTGGGCAAGAGCACCTGGATGACCGCCGCCGGCCGGCCGGCGGTGGGCGCGCTGCTGGCCCGGCGCGCGGCGGGCCTGCCGGTCCAGGCGGCCTACTCGCTGTCCGACCTCGCGACCGACGCCGCCGGCCTGATGGACGCGGTGGGCTGGGCCGACGCGCACGTGCTCGGCGTCAGCATGGGCGGGATGGTGGCCCAGCACCTCGCCATCGAGCACCCCGCCCGGGTGCGGACCCTCACCTCGGTGATGAGCACCACCGGCGCCCGCCTCGCCGGCCTGCCCACCCCCGGCGCGCTGCGGGCCCTGCTCGCGCCGCGCCCCGCCACCGAAGAGGGCGCGGTGGCCTGGTTCATCAATTTCCAGAAGCGGGTGGTCGGCGAGGCCTTCCCCTACGACCCCGCGCAGGTCGAAGCGACGGCCCGCAGGGCGTTCTCGCGCGGGGCGAACCCCGACGGCTTCCTGCGGCAGTTCGCGGCCATCCTGGCCAGCGGCGACCGCACCGCGGCCCTGGCTGGGGTGCGCACCCCCACGCTGGTGCTGCACGGCGAGGCCGATCCGCTGGTGCCGGTCTCGGGCGGGCGGGCGACCGCGCGGGCGATCCCCGGCGCGCGCATCGAGACCGTGCCGGGCTGGGGCCACGGCCTGCCGCCGGGGGTCTGGCCGTGGATGGTCGAGCAGCTCTCGGCCCACGCGCGGGGCTGATCGTCGCTTCGTTTCGGCGCGCGGTCTCGACGCTGGGCCCCCTCGCGCCGACGCGGTCGGGTGCGCGGTCGAGCGTCACCCCGCGCGTGCACGCCAACGGCGATCCCCGCGCCCGGCTGACCGGCGCGCGCGGCGCAGCCGCGGTCGCGCAGCGACCGAGCCCGCGCGCCCGCGGACCGCGGCCGCGGGCGGGGCCGCGGGCGAGCGCAGAGGGGGGCCGCAGGCGCCCGCCCGCCCCTCAGCCCGGCTTCGCTTGATTCGGCTCGCGCTTTCGACGCTTGGCCTCACCGAGTGGACGAGGCCGTTCTCGCTGTCAACTGGCTGTCTCAGCACGGATGCCGGGGGCCGCCGGCCCCCAGACCCCCGGCCAAGGGGCCCGCGCGCGCCAGCCCGCAACGGCCCCCCTTTGGAAACCCCCCGCCTCGGCGCGTTTTGGGGTGGCTCTGGGCGAGGAGGGGGTTCGCCGCGAAGGCCTCGGCTGCCGCGGCTGAGCCGAGGCTCATCGCCTGGGGTTGGTCCGAGCCGAATCAGTGTCAGCCCGTATCAGCGCCCCTCGATCGCCGCGCTGCGCACCACGACCCCGGGGGGCAGGGTCGCCACCGTGTCCCAGGTGGCGCCGTCGGTGCTGCGCATCAGGGTGGCCGCGCCCCCCCAGGGCTGCAGCACCCCGAGGAAGGCCCCCGGCCAGGCCCCGACGAGGGAGAAGTTGCCCGTGCCCACCGCCAGCGGCGCCCAGGTCAGGCCGTCGTCTTCGCTGCGCCAGACGTCATCGCAGACGTTCGAGCCGCCGGTGGCCACCAGCACCCCGCCGCTGTGGGCGACGGTGAGCAGGTAGGCGTAGCGGCTGTCGCAGAAGGTGGTGTCGGTCCAGGTCTCGCCGCCGTCCACGCTGCGCGAGATCAGCATGCGGTCGGCGCCGCCCACCGCGACCCAGACGGTCGCGCCGTCGGCGCCGGGGAAGGCGACCACGTCGCGGTACTCGTCACCGCTGGCGAAGGTCGAGCCGCCGGTCCAGGTGCTGCCGTCGATGCTGATCACGCGGCTGCCGCCGCGGCCGACCGCGATGAAGCGGTCGTCGGCGAAGGCCACGCCGTTGCGCAGCTGCCCCCAGGACGTGGCCTCGTGGTAGACGGTCTCGCCCCGCAGGCTCCAGGTGATGGTGTCGCTGCGGACGCACAAGAAGCGCCCGAGGCCATACGCGCAGTCGCTGACCCAGAACTCGTCGGCGTAGGTCGAGTCGCTCCAGGTCTCGCCGTCGTCGCTGTAGGCGTAGCGCGCGGTGGTGAACCAGCCCTCGCCGCTGCGCACGGCGCGGAAGAAGCGGCCGTCGCCCCAGGCGACCGGGCCGCCGTCGGCGCCGGCGCCGACCGTGCTCACCTCGCGGATGCTGCGGCCGTAGTCGTCCGAGACGGCCAGCCAGCCGTCGTCCCCGGTGACGACCACGCGCAGCGGGCGGGGCACCTCGGCCTGCAGGCGCAGCGTCGGCCCCGCCTCGATCGGCACGGTGAAGGTGGCCGGCGCCGTGCGCGCCGCGGGCTCGGCGGCCGGGTTGAAGCGCAGGCGCAGGTTCAGCCCCTCGTCGGGGCCCAGGTGGTCGACCAGCGCGCCGTCGAGCGTCCAGCCCGCGCCGCTGAGCCAGGCCGCGGCGTCGACCGGCAGGCTGAGGTCGGCGCCGCTGCGGTTGGTCAAGACAATGTCCACGACGCTGTCTTCGTCGATGCCCGCCGGCGCGCTGCGCAGGTCGACCCGGTCGCCGTCGGCCCGCAGGGCGCCGTCGACCACGAGGCTGACCGGCGCGCGCGCGACGTCCGGGCGATCGGGCCAGCCGGTGTCGGCGCTGCCGCCGTCGGCGCCGTCGCTCGCGCCGTCTGCGCCGCCGCTGTCGACCGCGCCGCCGCTGTCGTCCGCGGCGCCGCCGTCGCCCGCGCCGTCCGCTGCGCCGTCGACCGCGCCGCCATCCGCGCCGCCCG
>JBJONS010000804.1:0-3872 GCA_046051725.1 Pseudomonadota bacterium
ACGCCCCCATCACAGGCGGTCAGGAGCGCGATCAGGGTCAGGGCTGGGCTCGGGCGGGTCATGGTGGTCCTCCGCCGCAGGGGTCGGAACCGCGCCGCCGCCCCGATAGGGCTGGGCGCCCTCCCTCCATGCGGATCTGCCCCAGGCCCTGTCGACAACACCGTCCAGGAGGCCACCTTCAGCGAGGGGGCACCCTCCCTCCGCCGAAATTGCAGCGCCTCGTCCTGCGGTCGATCAGGGGCAGTCGAACCACACGTCGTCGACCCGGTGCTCGTTGCGCCGCGTGCCGGTTGCCCCGCTGAAGCCGACGAGGAAGCGCTCGGTCGGGTAGCCATAGATGTTGTCGTCGAGCACCAAGGCGCCGTCGAGCCACACGCGCACGTCGGGCGCGATGTGCTCGACCTCCATCGTGTGCCAGCCGCTGTCTTCGAGCTCGGGGATGTCGGCGTTGCCCGAGAAGCGGCGCAGGCTGTCGGTGTCCATCAGCGCGACGTGGTTGCCGCCCGGGTCCCACCCGCTGTTGCCGTAGGTGTCGGCCTCGGCGGCGTAGCCGGGCAGCCCGCCGTAGCCGAGCTGGCTGCTGCCCGCGCCGAGCAGGGTGGGGTCCTCGCTGTCGAGGAACAGGAAGGCGAGGCCGTCGCCGCCGCCGCCGCCCGTGCCGCCGATCCAGAACGAGAAGCGCACCCGGAAGCGCGCGCCGGGGATCGGGGCCGCCCACAGCGCGGTGCCCACGCCGCCGCTGGCCGGGGTCAGCCGCAGGGCGCCGTCGACCAGGGACGCGCTGCCGTTGATCTGCAGGCCGGCGGGCGTCCCCGAGAAGTCTTCGCCCCAGGCCCACTCGTCGACATCACCGTCGCAGTCGTCGTCGTAGAGGTTGCAGACCTCGACGCCGACCGGGCTGCTCTCGGCCCGCAGGTCGTCGCAGTCGTCGCCGGTCGCGGCGTAGCCGAAGGGCGCGATGCAGGACCGCAGCGAAGACGCCGCCCCGCCAAAGCCGTCGCCGTCGGTGTCGCGGTACCAGGTCGGGGCGTCCGCCGCGTCGTCTTCATCGACCACGCCATCACAGTCGTCGTCGATCGCGTTGCAGAGCTCGGGCGCGCCGGGCGAGACCAAGGGCGCGGCGTCGTCGCAGTCGCCGGCGACCGCCACCTCGTCGGGGCCCGGCGCGCAGGCCGCCACCGCCGCCCGGGCGTCGCCGTACCCGTCGCCGTCGCCGTCGGTGTAGTAGACCGCGAGCGCGCCCTCGTCGACCTCACCGTCGCAGTCGTCGTCGTCGCCGTCACAGACCTCGGTCGCGCCGGGGAAGGCGGCCGGGTCGCGGTCGTCGCAGTCCGAGTCGGTGGCCGCGAGGCCCGCCCGCAGCGCGCAGGCGGGCTGCGGCGCGCCCCCGCCAAAACCGTCGCCATCGGCGTCGAGATAGAAGAGCTGCTCGACCTCTTCATCGATCTGGCCATCGCAGTCGTTGTCGACGCCGTCGCAGGCCTCGAGCGCGCCGGGGTGCACGAGGCCGTCGCGCTCGTCGCAGTCCTCGTCGGCCCCCCAGCCGTCGCCGTCTTGATCGGCCGAGGCGAGGCCCGCGAAGGCGTCTTCGACGTGCTTGCCGTCGTCGCCGCAGGCCGTGAGCAGCAGCGCCGCGCACAACACCAGGGGACGGAGGGCGGCGCGGGGCGTCATGCGGGCTCCAAGGGTCGACCCGCGCGACGATAGCACCCCGCAGGCCCCGACAGGGCCACCATCTGACCCACCCGGGCCAGGGAGCCCGGGATAGGCCCCGCGGGCGGCGGGACCACCGCCGCGGGAGCCCATGGGCGGCGCACGCGCACAGCACCTCGACCCGGGCCAGGCCCACGCCGCCGCGCGGGTGGGTGCGCGCCCGCCAGCGCCGCGCCGCGGGGCGCCGGTCGACCGCCTCGACACCGAGCGCCGCGTCGAGGCGCCCGAGGGCGTCGCCGTGGCCCTGCGGGTGGCGGGCCCCTTCCCCCGGCTGGGGGCCTGGCTCATCGACCAGGGCATCCGCCTGTCGGTCTACAGCACGATCGGCGGCGTGCTGGGCCTGCTCGGCAGCTTCGGCGAGGGGATCATGTCGATCCTCATCTTCGTCGTCGAGTGGTTCTACCCGGTGGTCTTCGAGCTGCGCACCGGCGGGCGCACCCCGGGCAAGATGGCCATCGGCCTGATGGTGGTCCAGGCCGACGGCACGCCGATCACGCCGGGCGCCGCGCTGCTGCGCAACCTGCTGCGCTTCGCCGACTTCCTGCCCTTCGCCTACCTCGGCGGCCTGCTGTGCATGCTCAGCAACGCCGACTTCGCCCGGGTCGGCGATCTTGCGGCCGGCACCGTGGTGGTCTGGCGCGACCGCCCCGCGCCCAGCGCCCGGCCGAGCACCGCCGCGCCCGAGCCGCCGCCCCTGCCCCTGCTGTTGCACGAACAGCGCGCCATCATGGACTTCGCCGACCGCCAAGCCGGCTGGTCCGAGGCGCGCCAGCTCGAGCTCGCCGGCCACCTCGAGCCCCTGCTCGGCGGTCCGCCCACCACCACGCTGCGCCGCCTGCTCGGCGTCGCGGCCTGGCTGCGCGGGGGCGGGCGGTGAGCCAAGAGCAGTTCGAGGCGCGGCACGCCGCGCTGTGGGCCGAGGTCGAGCGCCTGCTCGACCTGCACGAGGGCCGGGCGCTCAGCGCCCAAGAGCAGCGCGCGCTGGGCCGGCTCTCGCCGATGCGCGCCGAGGGCAGCCAGGGCCTCGAGCAGCTGCCGGCCCTCTACCGCCGCCTGTGCCAGCACCTCGCGCTCGCCCGGCACCGCGGCCACTCCGCCCCGCTGCAGGACCGCCTCAACGCCCTGGCCCTGCGCGGGCAGGTCGCGCTCTACCGCCGCCCCGGCGCCGGCCTGCGCGCGGCCGCCCACCGCCTGCTGGTCGAGGTGCCCCAGGCGGTGCGGGCCGAGGCCGGCCTCGTGCTGCTGGCCCACGCCCTGCTCTACCTGCCCGCCGCCGGGGTCGCGCTGGCGGTCTGGGCCGAGCCAGCGGTGGTCTACGAGGTGCTTGATCCGCTGCAGCTCGCCTCGTTCGAAGAGATGTACGATCCGGGCTCCGATCAGTTCCTGCGCGAGCGGGCGGCCGACGACGACACGGCCATGTTCGGCTTCTACATCCGCAACAACATCGGCGTCGCCTACAATTGCCTCGGCGCGGGCGTGCTCGGCGGGCTGGGCAGCGCGTACATGCTGGCCACCAACGGGCTCTTGCTGGGCGCCGTGGGCGCACACCTCGCGCATGTCGGCTCGTGGACGCCGTTCTCGAGCTTCGTCGTCGGCCACGGCGCCTGGGAGCTCACCGCCATCGTGCTCGCCGGCGCCGCCGGCCTGCGCCTGGGCCTGACCCTGCTCGCGCCGCGCGGCCGGTCCCGCGGCGCGGCCCTGCGGGCTGAGGCCCGCGGGCTGCTGACCCTCACCTACGGCTTCTCGGTCATGTTGTTGATCGCGGCGTGGTTTGAGGCCTACTGGAGCAGCTCGGCCAGCATCGACCCGAACGTCAAGTATGGCGTCGGCGCCGGCCTTTGGGTGCTGGTCTACGGCTGGCTGCTGCTGGTCGGCCGCGGCGAGGTTCCACGTGGAGCTTGAGCGGCTCGAGGCGGTGCTGCGGGTCCGCGGGCCGGCCGAGGCGGTCGACCTCGGCTTCGCCATGCTGCGCCGGTGGGCGGGGCCGGTGCTGCGCGGCTGGGCGCTCGGCGTGCTGCCGGTGGTGGGCCTGATCGTCGCCCTGCTCAGCGGCGCGCCGGGCTGGGCGGCCCTGCTGCTGCTCTGGCTGGCGCCGGTCTTCGAGCGGGTGCCCCTCTTCGTGCTCAGCCGCTGCCTCTTCGGCGCGCCGCCCGACAGCC
>JBJONS010000805.1:0-9086 GCA_046051725.1 Pseudomonadota bacterium
CTCGCTGCCCGGCGACAGCTGCGAGGACGACCGCCTCGTGTCGGTGCCCGAGACCTCCGACGCGCTCGTCGGCGAGGGCCAGGTGCCCTGCGATGGGAGCACGCTCGACCTCTGGCTGCTCCCCACCGTCGAAGGCGTGGTCTACACCATCACGATGGACAACGCCGACCCCGAGACCGCGGCAGACCTGGTCCTGTTCGTGTTTGACGAAGACGCGGCCTGCTATGTCGGGGGCGCCGACGACAGCCATGACTGCGCCTACACCCCGCCCAGCGGCTACCTCTGCCCGTCCGCGACGGTCGAGGGCGACGGCGGCACGCTGCTGGTCGTCCCTTCGAACTACCAAGACTGCACCGGCGACAACAACTACCTGCTGTTCATCTCGGCCTCGGACGGCTCGTCCGTCGAGCCCACCTTGGCCAACCCCGATCTGCCGGGGGGCGTCGAGCAGGCGCAGACGGTCGAGTTCAGCTTCTCCGCCCAGGTGACGCCGACAGAGTGAGCCGCGGCTGGCCCGCGGCCTCGGTCCGCGCCCGCGGTCTGCCGCTCGGTCCGCCCAGATCAGGCCGAGGCCGCGGCCCCCGAGAGCGCCTCTGGCCGCGGTAGCCCGGCGATCAGCCCCCGGTCGATGTCGGCGAGCCCGGCGCAGCCGCAGAGCGCCATCGCCTCGTCGAGCTCCGCGGCCAGCAGCGAGAGCGCCCGCTCGACCCCCGCCTGCCCGCCCGCCGCCAGCGCGAACACCGCCGGGCGGCCGATCAGCGCGGCAGAGGCGCCCAGGGCCAGCGCCTTGAGCACGTCGCCGCCCCGCCGCACCCCGCTGTCGAGCAGCACCGGGACGCGGCCGGCGACCGCGTCGACCACCTCGGGCAGCGCGAGCAGGGCCGGCACCGCCCCATCGAGCTGGCGGCCCCCGTGGTTGCTCACGATGACGCCAGCGGCGCCGCTCTCGACGCAGGCCGCCGCGTCATCCCCGCGCAGCACCCCCTTGACCAGCACCGGCAGGCCGGCGCGGGCGGCGAGGCGCTCCACGTCGGCGAGGCGGAGCTCCGGGTCGAGCAGGCGGTAGACATAGGCGGCCAGCCCCGAGCCCTGGGCGTCAGCGGGGAGCGCACCGAACCCCTCAGGGACGACGTTCTCGACGCGCAAGTGCGGAGGCAGTCCGAAGCGGTGCACCGCGTCCCCCTCCCGTGCGCCCAGGACCGGGGCGTCGGCTGTGACCACCAGGGCAGTGCAGCCGGCGGCCTTCGCGCGGGCGATGAGGGCGTCGGTCAGACCCCGGTCTTTGTAGACATAGAGCTGGAACCACACCGTGCCCGGATCCACCTCGGCGCCCACACCAGCGGCGCGGCACACCTCCTCGATCGGGGTGGTCGCCAGGGTCGAGCACACCATCACGGTCCCCGCGGCGCGGGCGGCCCGGGCCGTGGCCCGCTCTCCCTCGGGGTGGGCGAGGCCCAAGAACGCCGTGGGCGCCAAGAGGATCGGCGCGCGGAGCCTGGCGCCGAGCAGGGTGGAGGCGGCGGAGCGCTGGCCCACCCCGCGCAGGCAGCGCGGGCGGAGGAAGGTGCGGGCGAAGGCCTCGCGGTTGGCGACCAGGGTGCGGCCGTCGCGGGCGCCGCCGCTGTAGTAGGCCCGGGCCATCGGGCTGAGCGCGCTGGCGCCGAGCGCGCTGAGCTGCTCGATGTGAAGGCAGGCGGCCAGGGCGTCCGCGGCGGGCGGACCGGCGGGTCGGGGATCGATCACGGGCGCTCCAGCGGGCGCAGGCCCGCCCCCGCATCCTCCCACAGGCGCCGGGCTGTGTAGCCGCGCTGACACCGCGCCCACCGCCGCGCGGGCCCGGCTGACACCGGGGTGACGCCGGCAGAAACACGGCAAGGACATCGACCCACACGCCATTGTCGACGCATCGATCTCTGAGGCAGGCCGCCGCGGGGCGCCGGCGGCGGATCGCCCCGAATCGGGCGCGAAAGGCCGCCCCGACGCGGTCGAAGGGGGAGTGCTAAGCTCGCCGCAGCCTGGAGCTCCCGATGACCGTCCGCGCCCTCTCCCGCCAGTCGGCCCATGGTTCCACGAGCGCCCGCTCGCTCAGCCGCCGCCGGAAGGACGTCGCCGGGTCCGGTGTCGGGTCCGGCGTCGACGCGCGCCTCGACAGCACCCGGGCCCAAGGCAGCGCGCCCGACGCCGCCGCGGGCCTGCGGATCGTCGATCCCGTGGTGTCGCTCCTCGCCGACATGCACACCGCGCTCGGCAACGCCGGCGTCGGCGGCATGGATCTGGGCCCGGCCGGCGGGCTGGGCTTTGGCCTGCACACCCACGCCGCCGGCAGCCTGG
The DNA here is from genome assembly GCA_046051725.1 of Pseudomonadota bacterium. Lineage (GTDB taxonomy): Bacteria > Myxococcota_A > UBA796 > UBA796 > UBA2385 > JAEUKK01. The sequence goes on from JBJONS010000805.1 coordinate 2,332, forward strand.
CGCTGGGCGTGGCCGGCTTCGACACCAGCGCGATGAGCCCCGGCGGCGCGCTCAGCGCGATGCGCGAGGTGATGCGGCGCAGCCAGGCCGAAGAAGAGGGCCTCGACACCACCCAGGCGGCCAAGCACATCGGCAGCCGCCAGGGCCAGCCTCTGCCTGAGCTCGTCCGCGTGCGCATGGAGCGGGCCTTCGGCCACGACTTCAGCCACGTGCGGGTCCACATCGACGGCGCGGCCGCCGACGCGGCGCAGGATCTGAACGCGATGGCCTTCGCCATCGGCTCTGACCTGTACTTCGGCCGCGGCGCGTGGTCGCCGGGCACGCCCCGCGGCGACGAGCTGCTCGCCCACGAGCTCACCCACGTCATGCAGGCCGACCAGAACCGCCTGCCCGGCCCCCGCGGCCCGGGGATGGACGTCAGCAGCCCCACCGACCGCCACGAGCAAGAGGCCGTGGCGATGGGCCGCAAGGTCGCCCAAGAGCTCGGGCGCAGCGGCGCGGGCGCGCTCGACCTCGCTGGCCCGGCGGGCAGCCCGGGCGCCGACCACGCGCCCACCGAGCAGGCCACCCCCTCCCTCGACCTGCCCGGCACCGCGGGCCCGGCCGCCGAGGCCGAGGGTGCTGGGGTCGACGTCCAGGCGCTGTTCGCCGGCCTGAGCGTCGGCGGCGGTGATGGGGGCGGCGGCGAGGGCGGCGGCGACGCCGGCGAGGGGCTGGTCAGCCGCGACTTCGGGTCGTGGTGGTCGAGCATGTTCGGCAGCAACACCCGGGCCCAGCTCCCCCCGCGCACCAACACGCCGCCGAGCAACAGCGCGTCCGGCCAGTCCGCCGGCAACGCCGGCCGCGGCACCGGCTCGGCGAGCAACGCGCAGGCCCAGGGCCCCGGCGCCGCCAACGAGCAGAACCCCGACGCGACCCTCACCTTGGCCGGGCGCACCATCCGGGTCGCGCGCCCGGCGGGCAGCGGCGACCAGCCGACGCTCACCGCCGAGCTCAACCAGCAGGTCGTGCCCGGCCTGACCCTGACCACCGCCTCTCTGCAGTTCAACGAGCAGGGCGCGGTGGTCGGCGGCACCGTGCGGGCCCAGGTCCGCCTCGGCGAGCACCTGTCGGCCGACGGGCTGACGCTGAGCATCAGCGAGGGCGGGCGGATCAGCCCGACCATCGACAACGTCCAGGTGCGGCTCGGCGAGACCATCCAGGCGAACGTCCGCCTCACCATCGGCCGCGAGGCGATCACCGGCGCCGGCACGGTCGGCTTCGAGCAGCTCGCCCTGCCCGCCCAGCTCGGCATCACCAGCGGCCAGCTGCAGGTCGCGGTCGACGCCCAGGGCGTGCGGGCGGCCGGCTCGCTCACCGGCGCGATGCCCAACGTCGGCGCGGTGCGGGCCGAGACCGGCTTCCGCGACAACCAGCTCGGCGCGCGCGTCACCGTCACCGTGACCCCCGGCCTCACGCCGGTGCCCGGCGTGGTCTTCCAGAGCGGCCAGCTCGACGGCAGCTGGCTGCAGGGCCAGCCGGCGGTCGCGTTTACCGGCGACCTGCAGGTCCAGGCCAAAGAGTGGCTGACCGGCACGGTCCACGCCCAGTACAAGCCCGAGGCCGGGACCTGGAGCGTGTCCGGCGATCTGACCCAGTCGGGCCAGCTCACGCTGGGCGAGCTGGTGGTGCTCCAGGGCCGGGTGAAGCTGATCGTCAACGAGAACCAGCTCACCGCCGGCGAGGCCGCCGTCCACATCCAGACGTCGAAGGTCCAGGGGCAGCTCCAAGGCCGCTACGACGTCCAGAAGCACGAGCTGACCGGCACCGCCGCGGTCAGCCTCAACCACGACTGGCCGATGGAGGCCGGCTGGGGCGCGTTCACCCTCAAGCAGGGCGGCGCGCTGTCGGCCGAGGTGCAGGCCAACGCCATCCAGGCGCTGACCGGCAACGTGCCGTTCACCGCCTCGGTCCAGGGCGGCGCGACCACCCCCCTCCAGATCGAGGGCCAGGTCTCCGGCGCGCTGAACATCGAGACCCAGAAGTTCGACGGCACCGCGACCGGCGCGCTCACCGCCGATCTGCAGCTCCCCGTCGGCGCCAGCGGCGACCAGCTGCGGGTGCTCACCGGCAGCCGGGTGACGGCCACCCTCGCCCAGAACGCCCTGACCCAGGTCGGCCTCAACCTCAGCCTCGAGCTGCACCGCGAGGGGGCGCTCTTCCTCAGCGGCACGGTGCCCGACGCCGTCTACGACGTGGCCAGCGGCAAGCTCAACGGGACCGGGCGCCTGCGCCTCGAGCAGGCGCTCGAGCACGAGACCGCCGACGGCAAGTGGAAGACCGTGGTCAAGTCGGGCAGCCAGCTCGAGGCCAAGGTGGTCCAGAGCGAGCTGACCGAGCTGGGCGGCTCGGGCAACTTCGCGGTGCACGACGAGGTCGGTCCGCTCCTCGATGGCACGGTCAGCGCCGCCAAGATCGACCTGACCACCAAGAAGGTGTCCGGTCAGCTCCAGCTGCAGACCGCCCGCCCCTTCCTCCACCCCCGCAAGAGCGGCGGCGTCATCGAGGGCACGCCGGGCTGGCAGCTCGAGGTCCAGCAGGGCTCGGGCGTCACCGGCACGATGGCCGACAGCCAGCTCACGCGCCTGACCGCCGACCTGCGGGCCAAGGTCACCGATCCGGCCGGCCACCTGCTCGATCTGTCGGCGAACGCCGACTGGGACATGGTCGCCGACACCGTCGACGGCCAGGGCACCGCGAAGCTCGCGCGCGACGTCGTGCTCGCCGAGGCGATGGGCACCGAGGGCTGGAAGGCCACGGCGCTCAAAGACGCCGAGGCCACCGGCCACCTCGAGCAGAACAAGCTCACCCAGATCACCGGCGCGCTCAAGGTCGGCGTGGACGACGCCGAGGGCCGCTTCGTCGAGCTCGAGGGCGGCGCCACCTGGAAGATGGAGGGCAACACCCTCGACATGACCAGCACGGCCAAGGTCGTGCGCGAGAAGCAGGTCGGCACCGCGGGCCCCTACGCGGTCCTCATCCAAAAAGAGACCGCGGCCACCGGCACCGTCGAGCAGAACGACCTCAAGCAGGTGCAGGGCAACCTGAAGTCCAAGGTCACCAAGGACGGCGCCGACTTCGCCAAGGCCGGCCTCGACGGCACCTGGAAGCAGGCAGAGGGCGTCACCGGCGCCGGCAACGCTGAGCTGCTCGCCGAGCAGGACGTCGCCCAGGTGGGCCGCTACCACCTCTTCTTGGAGAAGGGCACCGGCGCCACGCTCAACGTCGAGCGCTCTGAGGTCAAAGAGATCGGCGGCCAGGTGCCGATGCGCATTGATGAAGAGGGCAAGGGCTTCATCAAGGGCAAGGTCGCCGGCACCTACAAGATGACCGAGAAGAAGCTCTCGGGCACCGGCCAGGCCGAGGTGCTCGCCGAGAAGCAGCTCGGCCAGCTCGGCCAAGACCAGCTCTGGCTGATGCCCGGCAGCGGCGCGACCGTGACCCTGGCCGAGAACGCGCTGACCCAGGTCGGCGGCAACATCCAGCTCTCGACCCGCGACAACAACGGCGAGTACGCCACCATCGCGCTGCAGGGCACTTTTGACGCCGCGGGCGGCACCGGGTTCACCGGCGCGGGCGCGGCCACGGTCAAGCGCGAGAAGGAGCTCTTCCGCGCCAACAACTACACCTTCCTCATCATGCCGGGCACCGGCGCGACCGCCCACATCGACAAGGACAAGCTGACCAAGCTCGACGGTCAGGTGCCCTTCGAGGTCCGCGACGGCCAGGGCGCGCTGTTTGGCGGCAAGGTCAGCGGCGACTACAACCCCGAGACCGGCAAGGTCAACGGGAGCGGCGACATCAAGCTCGGCCGCGACCTCAGCTACGAGCTCGGCGGCGGCACCACGCTCAAGCTGCTGAAGGGCTCGGGCGGCGACGCCGAGGTCAAAGACAGCGAGCTCAAGAAGGTCGGCGGCACGCTGAAGGCCGAGCTGTGGAAGAACGGCCAAGCCCAGGCCCGGATCACGGCGAACGGCACCTACAACGCCGTGACCAACACGCTCGAAGAGCTGACCGGCCAGGCCGAGCTGCTGCGCCCGATGGACATGTTGGGCGGCGAGATTCGCCTGACCAACGTCAAGGGCACCGGCACGGTCCGCAACAACGAGCTGGTGCAGCTCGGCGGGCAGGGGGAGATCACCATCCCCAAGCTCAACAACATGCACGGCAAGTTCGACGTCAACTGGCGCAACGAGGGCGGCAAAGACATCTACGAGGGCCGCGGCGAGCTGGACTTTACGCTGTTCAATGACCCGGCCAAGGGCCGCAGCATGACCGGCAAGGTCCAGGCCCAATACAACGCAGACGACACCTTCGCGGTCCAGGGCGAGGTGAAGTACGCGATGAACGAGCTCATCAAGGACCTGACGGTCGGCGTCCAGATGGACCAGACCCTCGATCCGAAGCTGAGCCTGTCGACCACCATCCAGACCAACCTCGTCGACGCCCGCACGCTCTTCAGCATGGAGAAGGACCTGGTCCCCCGCACCAGCGTCCCGATCTATGGCCCCTTCGGCCTCTTCTTCGGCATGAAGGGCGGCATGAGCATGGGCCTGCGCGCCCTGCAGATGACCGCCGGCATCAACGTGGCCGACTGGCGCCCGATCAGCGAGGGCAGCGAGGTGCCGACCTTCTCGGCGAACCTCGACCTCGACTGGGGCATGGACTTCTCGGCGAAGATCGCCCCCTACATCGGCCTCGAGGGCAACCTGCGGGTGGCCCAGATCGGCGCCGGGGTGCGCGGCGAGGTCGCGCTCAACGCGCCGATCAGCGTCAACCCGAGCGGCAAGATCCAGGGCGGGCCGCAGGGCTTCAGCGGCGAGCTCTCGGTGGGCGTGAGCATCAAGCCCCGCCTCGACCTGAGCCTGACCCCCTTCGTCTCGGCGAGCATCACCGGCCTCGACCCCTGGCAGCACGACTTCGACAGCTTCCAGCAGCCGCTGGGCGAGGTCTTCAGCTTCGAGTGGGGCCGCAAGTACAGCTTCGGCGACCAGAGCAGCCGCAGCTCGGCGCCGACCACCCAGGTCCCCGCGCCGGCCGCCCAGCAGCGCCAGACCGAGCAGCGCGGCGTGCCCAACACCGGCTTCAGCAACGGCGCGGGTCAGGCCAACAACAAGAAGGGCGGCCCGCAGCTCGAGTCGGGCAGCTCCATCGCCGGCCAGCAGCAGACCGGCGACGCCAGCCTCGACCGGCTGATGGGCATCGTCAACGACATCAAGGTGATGGCCGAGGGAATCGGCGCGCTCGGCGAGCTGGTGAGCCTGGTCATCGGCATCATCCAGGCCACCGCCACCTTCGGCCCGATCGGCATGGTCATCTACTGCGTGTGGAAGATCTTCAAGGGCGAGCTGAGCTGGGACCGCATCAAGACCGCCGTGCAGAAGGTCGTCGCGGCGGTGCAGACCGCCGGGCGCCTGCTGCGGCCCCACCTGCCGCCGTGGTTCCAGAAGATCGTCGACCTGTTCAGCGGCGACAAGCCCGGCCTGCTCGACGCCCTCTTCGGCGCCGACGACCGGATGCGCGAGTCGGTGCGCAAGGGCGAGCACCGCCACGCGCCCGCCGACATGCGGGCCGAGATGATCAAGGTCATGGACGGCGGCTGGGTCAGCGAAGACGACGAGGAGTGCATCCTCGAGATCCTGAAGTTCTCGGCCAGCCGCGGCGACCTCGCCTCGGTCGTGTCGATGTCGGGCGGCGCCGACCACCTGCTCGGCGTGCTCGACGGCCGCGAAGATGACGAGGCCCGGCAGATCTTCCGCCGCGCCGGCATCGCATTCCGCTGATCGGCGCATAGGGTTCGGGGGCGCGCCGCGCGACCGGCGCGCGCCCCGCCCGCGCACCAGGAGCCCCCATGAGCGAACCCGCCGCCCCGACCGAGCTGGCGCGCGAGGAGGCCGCGCTCGCGGCCGCCCTCGCCTGGACCACCGCCGCCACCGCCGGCGACGAGGCCGCCGCCCGCGCCGCCACCGCGCCCGGCCGCTGGGACCGCGGCGAGGACCTGCTGTCCGACGTCTTCCGGCAGGTCGCCAGCAAGGGCCTGATCATCGAGCCGCTCGGCATCCCGCACATCTGCGGCGCCCGCGCGGCCCAGCACGCCACGCTGTCCCGGGAGGGCCTCGGCCGCCCGCTCGGCGACCTCTACCTGCTGCTCGAGGACACCGGCGCGGCGTGGGCCTTGAGCGGCGCGACCAAGGTGCGGCCGCAGGTCGCGCTCGTGCTCGGCGGCACGGTGGACGCCTCGGCGGGGCCCGCCGCGCTTCCGCCGTCGGAGCCGGCGCTCCGCTGGGCCGCGCTGTTCCTCATCGAGCAGGCGCTGGGCGCGCCGGGCGCCGCCGCGCCCCCCGCCGAGCTCACCGAGGCGGCCACCGCCGGCCCGGGGGTCGCGCTGCGGGCGGTCCGCCTGCCCGCCACCCAGCGGCACGCCGTCGAGCTGCGGTTTGGCGAGGGCGACGCGGCCCGCGCGGTGTGGGTGCTGCTCGAGGGGCCCGACGAGGCGCTGGTGGCGACCGACGCCCGGCGCCGCCTGCGCTGGGAGGCCCTGCTGCGCGGCCTCGAGCTGCGCTGGCCCGCCGATCCCGCCGAGGCGCCCAGCGCGAGCGCCGCGCTCGGCCCCGAAGAGCTGCGGGCCTTCATCCGCGGGACCATGCAGGCCGCGATGGACGAGGCCCTCGCCGAGGCCGGCGATCTGCCCGCCGAAGACCCGCGCCGCACCGCCC
>JBJONS010000806.1:0-5316 GCA_046051725.1 Pseudomonadota bacterium
GGTCGGCGGGCCGCGCCCCGGTCGCCGAAGCGCCGGCGCGGCGCGGCCCGATGATCGTCGGGATCATCGTCCTGGTCGGCGCGATCGGCGCGGGTGTCTTCGCGCTGCGGGGCGGCGGCGCCCCCGCGGTCAGCGGCGCACCCAACGCCGCGCTGCGGCCGCTGGCCGTGCGCGACCCGCCCGCGCTGCCGACGGGCGCGGGCATGCCGAGCGACCTGAGCCTCGTCGGCGCCGATCTCAAGAACAACGACTGCCGCACCGCGGCGGGCCGGGCGCGCCAGCTGCGCCTCGCCAACCCCAGCATCGGCGCCTTGCAGCTGCTCGAGGGCGCCGCCTTCGTCTGCGCCGGAGACGGAGCCAAGGCGATCAAGGCGCTCGAGGGCGCCCGGAGCGAGCCCAGCGCGCCCGGCCGGGCCGAGTGGCTGCGGGCCCAGGCCTTCTTGCTCGAGGGGCGCGGCGCGGAGGCGATCGCCGCCCTCAAGGCCGCCCAAGCGGCCGCGCCCGATGAGGCGACGCGGGTGCGGGGCCAGCTGCAGCAGGTCGAGGACGCGCTGCGCTGAGGCGCGGCCGCACGCTGCTCAGGCCTGCGGCCGCAGGCCCGGGAGCCCCGGCATCTGGCCCGGTCCGTCAAAATAGCCGTCACAGCGGTGATCCAGCGCGCAGAAGCGGCAGCTGTCGGCCTTGGCGAAGCGCACGACCTCGGGCAAGAACAGCACGGCGCGGTCGCGCTGGTGCTGCGCGTCGACGTACCAGCGGTTCGGCGTGCGCCAGCTCGCCCGCGCGGCGCTGGCCGCGCTGAGCGCACAGGCGGGGAGCCCCTTGATCGAGGCCGAGATCTCGGCCGGGAGCGCGGCCAGCAGCGCCTCGGCGACGGCCACCGCCGCGGGGACCGGGGGAGGCGGGGGCCCGCCGGGGAAGGGGTAGCTGAGCTGCACCCCGCGGGCGCCGGCGGCGACGACCTCGAGGCCAAGGGCGGGGATGGCGTCCAGGTGGCCGTCTTCGAGCAGCAGCGAGGCGCGCACCTCTTGGCCCCGGGCCGCTGCGCGGCGGATGGCGGCCAGCGCGCGGCCCCGCTCCGGTCCGGGCGCGACCCGCAGGGCCAAGGCGTCGGCGTGGGCCCCGAGGTCGGCCTCGGCGACGGCCTCCAGATCGTCGATGTCGACGTGCATCACCACGCGGCGCACCCCCTCGGCCCGCCCGATGAGCACGGCGGCGGGCAGGTCGCCCCGGCTGGACAGGCCGGCGCCGGTGAGCACCAGCGTGTCGCAGGGGCGGGTCCGTGGTCCGCGAGAGCCGGCGGTGAACCACAAGATGTTGTCGACCAGCTCGCGGGGGTCGAGGCCGCGGCTCGGCGCCTGGACACCGACGGGGACCCGCCCGTCAAAGCGGCGCTGGACGCGGATCTGCACGGTGGTCGGCGCCGCGACGGCGCCCGCCTGGGTCCAGCGGAGCATGTGCACCTCGGCGCGGCACCTAATCGTGGGGGCGAGGCCGCGGGCCTGGGCGCTGGTCGGCCGACGCGGGGCCGTCGGGGCCGCGGGGTCCACAACGGCGGCGCGCCCGCGAGGGGTGGCGGGCGCGCACAGGGGAGGGGAGGCGGGCGCTCAGCAGCCGGCGGGCTCACCTTCGGCGCGGAGGCCGACGAGCGCGCCGTCCACGGCTGCGCCCGAGCTCCACAGCCGGCGACGGGGCGGACCGCCGGCGGCGCTCCCGCTGTCGATGATCAAGTCCAGCGCGTCATCCCCGTCGAGGTCCCCCGCCCACTCGATCACCGGGAGGGCGTCTTGGGAGCCGCCGCGCCCGAGCGCCTGGGTCCGGGCCGCGGCCCGCTCGGGGAGGCCGTCCTCGTCGAGCGCGTGCAGATCGAGGTGCAGCACCAGCTCTTCGTCCAGCCGCGCGACCCAGACCCCCTCGGCGCTCTGGCCGACCCGCTCGGCCTCGCCCGGCAGCAGGGCGGTCTCGGCGTGGGCGCCCGGCGCGGCGCCGATCGCCAGCCCCGGGATGAGGGCGACGACCTCGTGCTCTTCGAGGGGCTGACCGGCGACCAGCTGCAGGCGGGCACCGCCGAGGCCCTCGGCGAGCTCGACCGTCAGCAGCGCGACCTGGTCGCCCTGCGCGCCGTGGACGAGGCCGGCCACCTCGATGCGCGGCCGACCGGCGAAGAGGGCGGCGGCGGCCGGGCTCACCGGCCCGAGGCTGAGCAGCGGGGCCGGGGCGCTGCTGGCCGGGGCGACGTGGGCGAAGAGGGCGGCGAGGGTCAGCGCGAGGGCGGCGGCGGTCTGCATGGTGGGCTCCGGCGTGGGTTCGCCGGCGGCCAGGCAAGGTCCGTGCCAACACCTCAATCGTACCGAGAGCGGCCCCGAGTGTCCGGATGCGACAGATCGTCGATACGGGGCGACGCAGCGCTCAGGGCGCCCAGTCCACCGCCGGGTGGGCGGGGAGCAGCCCGGCGGCCACCCCGCGGCGGAGCAGCTCCTCCACGCCGCGCCGGCCGTCTTCGCCGTAGTCGAGGCTGTCTTCGTTGGCGTACAGCGACAGGTAGGCGTCCACCGCCGCCGCGGTCTGCAGCGGTCCGCCCCGCCGGAGCAGCCAGGCGATCGCCGCCTCGCGGTCGGCGAGGCCGTCGGCGATGCTGTCCCGCAGCGCCGCGCTGATCTCGGCGATGCGCTCGGGGCCGAGGTCGCGCCGGATGACGTTGGCGCCCAGCGGCAGCGGCGCGCCCACCGCGGCCTGCCACCACGCGCCCGTGTCGGCGACCAGCACGAGGCCGTGATCGCCGTAGGTGAGGCGCCCCTCGTGGATGAGCAGCGCCGCGTCGACCTCGCCCGCGGCGAGCGCCTCGAAGACCCGCTCGGGGGGCACGATCGGCACCACCACCGGGACAAACTCATCGAGCATGAGCCGCAGCACGGTGTAGGCGGTGGTGCTCGTGCCCGGCACCGCGATGCGCCGGCCGCGCAGGGCGGCCAGGGTCGGCGGGGCGCCGTCGATGGGGGGCGCGACCACGACGGGCCCGTAGCCGCGCCCGACGCTGCCGCCGTGGGGGAGCAGCTGCCAGCGCGCGGCCAAGCGGGGGTACCAGGCCACGCTCACCGCCGAGACCGCCGGGAGCAGCGCCGGATCGGCGTCAGCGCCCATGTTCAGCGCGTGGGTGTCTGCCGTGCGGATGACGAACTCGTGCCCGCGCGGGTCGACCCGCCCGAGCATCAGCCCCCGCAGCATGAACAGATCGTCGGCGTCGGGGCTGATCGCGCACTCTACGCGCATGGGAGGCTCCTCGTTGGCGGTGTGGGGCGGCTTATCCGGCGGCGCCGCCCCGCTCCCCGCCCGACCGGCGCCTCAGCCGGGCACTTCACCCGCGGCGCGCACCGCCAGCGAGTTCGCGGCCTGCAAGCGCTCACCCAAGGTCGCCAGCAGCCGCCAGAGGATGGCGTTGCCCAGGGCCGGCTCGCGCTCGCAGAACTCGACGAGCTGGCTTCGGCGGATCACGATGGCTGATCCCCAGCTCTCGCCCGCGACGGTCGCCGTCCGCGGGCGGGCCTCGAGCAGGCCGAGCTCGCCGAAGTGCTCGCCCGCGCCGAGCCGGGCCAAGCGCAGCTCGCCGCTGGTGACCACCGCGCTGCCTTGCACGATGACGAACATGCTGTCCCCGGCGTCACCTTCACGCACCAGGACCGTGCCGGGCGAGAAGAAGAGCTCTTCGCAGATCCGGCTCACCCGCAGGCGGGTGTGGAAGGGCATGTCCCGAAAAAGGAAGAGCTCCTGCATGATCTGCGCGCGGGCCCGCGCCGCCTCGGTCTGCGGCGTGGCCTCGGGCTCGACCACGATGACCGAGACGTTGTCGGGCCCCCCGGCCCGCAGCGCGGCCTCGACGAGCTGCTGTCCGCAGGTCTGGACGTCGTTTTGGCAGGCGATCTCTTCGATCTCGTCGGCGTCCACCGGATCGCTGAGCCCGTCGCTGCAGAGCAGCAGCCGATCCCCGGGCAGGATCTCGGCGCTGAGCAGGTCGGGCTTCACGTTCGGCGAGAGGCCGACCGCCTTGGTGATCACGTTGCGGTACTGCGAGCGCAGCGCGTCGTGCGCGCTCATCGCCCCGTTGCGGATCATCTCATTGACGACGCTGTGATCTTCGGTCAGCTGCCGGATCAGGCCGTCGCGCAGCAGGTAGATGCGGGAGTCGCCCACGTGGGCGAAAAAGGCGCTCCCTCCGCCCACCAGCGCGACCACCAGCGTCGTGGTCATGCCCCGGCGGTGGGTGCGCTCCCCCTCTTCGTAGACCCGCGCGCTCGCCTCCAAGCAGGCCGCCTCGAGCGCGCGCAGCACGCCGTCCCGGCTCTGCCAGTCGCGCCGCCGGCTCCAGCCCGAGACGGCGGCGGCGAGGCGCGCCGCGTGCTCGGCGAGCACCTCGACGCAGAGCGCGCTGGCCACCTCGCCTGCGGCACGCCCGCCGACGCCATCGGCGACGACGAACAGGCCCTGCTCGGGGAGGCACAGGAGGCTGTCCTCGTTGTTCTCCCGCCGCAACCCGGGGTGGGTCATCGCCGCGTGCCGGATCATCGGCTCTCCAATCGACAGATCATAGCAGGGGGAGGGGCCAGGCCCGGGTCAGGACGGTCTGCGGCCCGGTGGTGCCCCCAACCAGCTCGCGGTCGATCCGCACCCGCAGGGTGGCGGTCTGGGCGGCGACCTTCTGGGGCACCACAAAGCTGTGCGCGAGGGTCAGCTCTGCGCCGGGGGCGAGGCGGTTGTCGGTGACGGTGTCCCAGGGCGGGGACTCGCCGACCGTCCGGCCGATGCGGACGCTCCCCCCGGGATCGAGCACCTTCCCGTCCGCGCCGACCAGCTCGAGGTGGGCGACCAGCACCTTGTAGGGCGATCCGGTGGGGATCATGTGGCCCGCGCCGCTGTTGAGCACCCGGACCGAGACCGCGAAGGGCGCGCCCCGCTGCAGCTCTGCCGCCGGCATCGACAGGTAGAGGCTCAGGCCGTGCTCGAGCGGGACGTCGAAGCTGTGGTCTGGCTCGGCGGCGAAGCGGCCGCCGATGCTGCCGGTGGGCTTGGGCGGCATGTGGCAGTCCTGGCACTGCACGCCCGACTTGGCGTAGGCGCTGCGGCTCCACTCGCCAAAAGTGTCGTAGAAGGCGGACTTGGCCTCGGGCCAGCTCAGCTGGTGGCAGGTCGCGCAGAGCTCGGAGCTGTGGAGCTCGGCGCTGGCGGCGACCGGGTGGGGCGCGCCGGGGGCGGCCCGCGGCCCGATGACCAGCCCGTCGCGCACGTGGCAGGCCGCGCAGCTCACGCCCTCGCGCATCAGCGTCG
>JBJONS010000807.1:0-3897 GCA_046051725.1 Pseudomonadota bacterium
GCGCGGCGGTCGAGGCCTGGCGCCGCGGCGGCCCCCGCGCCCTGGCCTGCCCGGGCTGCGGCTGGGCCGGCGATCTCGCCGAGGTCCAGGGGCGCCCCCCTTCGGGATCGCCCGCGCCGCCGTCATCTTCGCAGACGTGGGCGGCACCGACCTCAGCGAAGCCGGCGCGGCGGCCCTCGCCCCGCTGCTCGGCGCCGCGCGCGTCGTGCTGCGCCGGCCGGGCTGAGCGGCTCAGCGGGCCTTCGCGGTGCCTCTGCGCCTCACTGCGGGTCTTCGGCGAGGTTCATGCCCAGCGGCAAGCGCTCTTGAATGGGGTCGAAGCGGCTCGGCGACCAGTGCAGCCGGCAGCGGGCCTCGTAGGCCTCGGCTTCGCCCACCAGCACTTGGCCGCCGACGTCGATGATGCGCTGGCTGCGGTCGGCGGGGTTGCCGCAGATCACGCAGATCGCCAGCTTCTTGGTCACATACTCGGCCATCGCCATCAGGTGCGGCAGCGGCTCGAAGGGCACGCCCCGGTAGTCGAGGTCGAGGCCGGCCACGATGACCCGCTTGCCGCGGTTGGCCAGCAGGTCGACCACCTGGACGAGCCCGGGGTCGAAGAACTGGGCCTCGTCGACCCCGACGACCATCGCGTCGCCGACCTGGGGGATGATCTCGTCGCTGCGCTCGACCTGGATCGACCGCATGCGGTGGCCAGAGTGGCTGCCCACGCTGTCTTTGGCGTAGCGCACGTCGATCCGGGGCTTGAAGACCACCACCGGCTGGCGCGCGTACTGGGCCCGGCGGAGGCGGCCGATCAGCTCCTCCGTCTTGCCCGAGAACATGCAGCCCGTGATGACCTCGACCCAGCCGACGCCTTGGGGGGTGAGGTGAGGGTGTCCGACCATGCCGCGGGGCTAACCTGCGGCCCCGCCGCCCTGGCCGGCGCTCACCGCTTCCTCACGCGGTCGATGTGGCTCTCTCATCCGTCGCTTTCACCGGATCGGCTGCTGCACGTCCTCCTGGGCGGGCCGGGCGGGAGGTCCGGACAGCGCCCACAGCTCGGGGCTCCGCCGGTCGGGCCCCAGCCCTCCCACGCGGCGCGCGCCCTGCGCGAGGAGGCCCTGCCGCAGGTCCTCCTCATCGGTCAGCCCCGGGTCATCCCGCATCAGCACGACGGCGCGCACGCCGAGCGCCTGCAGCCCGGCGACCGCGCCCGGCGCCAGCGGGCCCCCACGCCCGCCGGCCACCCGGTCGTAGGCCAGCAGGGGGCTCAGCGCGGGGGCCGTGCGCCGCACGCCCACGCTGTTGAAGTCGGGCACCGCGGGGGTCGGTCGCCCGTGGCAGGTCTGGGCGAACAGCACCTCCCGCGACCGGCCGCGGGACGGGTTTGGGCGGCCCGGCGGCAGCGCGACCGGCCCCGGGATCACCAGCAGCGCACCATCCTCGACCGCGGCGCCTCCACTGGCGGCGTGCGCGGCGAGCAGGGCGCAGGGCGCCGGCGGGCCGGGGTCGGCGCCGGGGATCACCGGCTCGATGGGCGAGAGCAAAAGACCCTCCACCACGATGATCGGCGCGAGCAGGCCCCGCCACCGCCGCCGGTCGGCCCAGGCCCCGGCCGAGAGCGCGAGCAGGGCCAGCGTCGCCGCGTGCCAGCGGTAGGGGAAGCGGAGCTGCGCGAAGCCCGGGAGCGCGTCCCACGGGCCGTCGCCCACGCTGAGCAGCAGCGGCGCCAGGGCCAGGGGGAGGGTGGCGCCGCGGCCGGCCAGCGCGGCCAGCGCGAGGCTGGGCCCGATCCAGGTGGTCATCGCGAAGGGCTGCAGGCCCGGCGCGGCGCCCGGCAGCGAAAACAGCGGCTGGAAGCCCATCGCGCGGCGGACCGCCGGCTCGAGCGGCGCCCCATCGGGGAAGGCCTGGGCGAAGGCCAGCACCAGCGGCAGCCCGAGCAGCAGGCCCGCGAAGGCCAGCCAGCGCCGCGGGCGGCCGAGGCCGAGCAGCCCGACCAGCGCGCAGCCGGCCGCCCCGGCGTAGAAGCTGCACCAGACGCAGATCCCCAGCGCCGCCGCCGCCCAGCCGATCCGCCCGTGGCCGAGCGCGACCAGCAACAGCCCCAGGCACCAGCCGTCGGCGCCCTCGATGATGCCCTCGACCGCGTAGCCGTGAAAGAACGGCGCGCAGCCGAAGGCCGCGGCCACCGTGAGCTGGCCGGCCCGCCGCAGGCCAAAAGCCGCGCCGGCCGCGCCCGCCGCCAGCACCGTGCCGACCCGGGCGGCGAGCAGCAGCAGGTTCCAGGTCCACCGCAGGCCGAAGATCGGCAGCAGCGGCCCGGCGATCCAGCCCCGCAGCGGGCTCTGGTAGATCCAGGGCAGGCCCTCGGGCGCGCCGAGCAGCGGCGCCTCGGTGGCCAGCGCCGGCCAGGCTTGGGCGGCGGTCCACAGGCCCCAAACCGCCGGGTAGAGGTCGGTCAGGCCGTGCCCGAGCAGCTCGCCGCGCAGCAGCGCGGGCAGGGCCGGCAGCAGGCCCCAGGCGAGGGCGAGGCACCAGAGCGGCGCCCAGCGCGTCATCTGCGGTGCGCCGAGGCCGCGGTCCACTGCCACCCCCAGGGCCGGGCTCAGGGTGCGCGCCGACCCGCGGCGGACTATCGCCGGCCAGAGAGGTGGGCGTGGATCTCTTGCTCAGCAGCGGCTTCCTCGCGTTTGGCCGCCACATCGGCGCGCTCGCGGCCATCGAAGAGCAGGGCGTGGCCGTCGACGGCGTGTTCGGCACCAGCTCGGGCGCCCTGACCGGGGCGCTCTGGGCCGCTGGCCTGCCCGCCGCGCAGATCTTGGCCGAGCTGGGCGGGGTGCGGCCGCTCGACTTCATGGCCGGCCACTGGGCCCTGCACCGCGGGCTGACGTCGATCGACCCGGTGATCCGCCGCCTCGAGGCGCTGCTCCCGCCGACCGTCGAGCAGCTGCCGCGGCCGTTTGGGGTCGGGGTGCGGGGCGCCGACGGGCGCTTCTCGTGGCGCACCCGCGGGCCGCTGCCGGCCCTCGTCGCCGCCTCCTGCGCGATGCCGGTGATCTTCGCCCCGGTGGTGGTCGAGGGCGAGCCCCTGGTCGACGGCGGCGCGGTCGACCGCCTCGGCGCCGGGCCCCACCGCGCGCTGCGCGGGCCTGGTCGGCGGCTCATCCACCGGGTGGCGCGCAGCGCGGGGGTCGATCAGGACGACGACCTCTCCGGCGATCTCGTGATGGAGAGCCCGCGGTCTGGGGCGTCATTTTGGAGCTTGGGGGACGTCGCCGCCCAGGTCGAGGAGAGCCGGGCGCTGGCGGCCCGGGCCTTGCGGGCGGGGCTCCGGGGCTGAGCTTGGCGTACCTACTGGATTCGCTGGAATCGGCTCGCCCTTGCGACGCGGGGCGTCAGCGCGTTGATGAGGCCGTTCTCGCTTGCAACTGGCTGTTTCACCACGGATGCCGGGGGCCTCCGGCCCCCAGGCCCCCGGCCAAGGGGCCCGCGGGGCCCCTTGGATCCCCCGCCACGGGGGGCCGGCGGGCAGGCTACGCGCGGCGCAGGGCAGCGCCGCGCGCCAGCCCGCAATGGCCCCCCTTTGGAAACCCCCTAGGTCGGCGCGACCCGCTGCTCTGGTGGGCGATGAAGGGGAGCGCCGCGAAGGCCTCGGCTGTCACGGTTGGGGTGAGGCACCTCGCCCGCTTCGCGTTCGAGCCGAAACAGGGTCGGCCGGGATCAGGCGCCCCCACCCTTGGTCAGGTAGAGTGCATACACCGCGATCGCCAGCAAGATCATCCCGATAAAACCGATGATCAGGACGCTGCAGCCGCAGCCCCACAGGGCCTTGCTCACCTCGCGCCCGGCCATCTTCTTGACGTTCTCTTCGACCGAGCCGCCCTGGCCGGGGATGAGCGGCCACAAGAAGCG
>JBJONS010000808.1:0-14604 GCA_046051725.1 Pseudomonadota bacterium
GGTGCGCGTCCGAGCCCAACAACGGCCACGGCCTCGAGTGCGTGCCCACCACCGAAGAGGACTGCGGCGTGCTCGGCTGGCAATCCGGCGGCTGCTGGAACGACTACCCCTGCTCGTGCGCCGCGGGCCAAGGTCAGCCATACTACTCGATCTGCGAGGCCTGAGGCCCAAAAAGCCCCATCCTCACCCACAGCGGCCCAGCCCTCCGCGCCGCCCCGCTCATCACCCACAGCGGCCCAGCCCTCCGCGGCGCCCCCCTCATCGCCCACCAAAGCCCAGCCCTCCGCGGCGCCCCGCTCATCGCCCACCAAAGCCCCAAAACGCGCCGCCCTCGGGGGTTTCCAAAGGGGGGCCGTAGCGGGCTGGCGCGCGGCGCTGCCATGCGCCGCGCGAAGCCTGCCCGCGGGCCCCCCTTGGCGCGGGATGCAAGGGGCCTCGCAGGCCCCTTGCCCGGGGGTCTGGGGGTCGGAGACCCCCGGCATCAACAAACCGACGGACCCGAAAACCGGCGCAATCTGCGCGAAGCGCGCCGGAGACCCCCGGCATCCACGAACCGACGGCCTCGAAAACCAGCACAACCTGCGCGGAGCATCCCGGAGACCCCCGGCATCAACAAACCGACGGACCCGAAGACCGGCACAATCTGCGCGAAGCACCCCGGAGACCCCCGGCATCCACAAACCGACGGACCCGAAAACCGGCGCAATCTGCGCGAAGCGCGCCGGAGACCCCCGGCATCCACGAACCGACAGCCTCGAAAACCAGCAAAATCAGCTCGGAGCGTCCCAGCGGACCTCGGCCTGCACAAACCGACAGCCTCGAAACCCAGTAAAATCAACTTGGAGCGCCCCGCCGGCCCCAACCCAAAAAATCAAGTCCCCCATCTCGGATCTGGGCTCAAAAAGAGCACATCAACAGCATCCGCCTGCGGGATCACCTTCATCCCGCCCCGATCCAGCCGCTCGGCCAGCGCCCGCGACACCAAATGGTGCCACGGCGACGGCGGGGCCGCGCAGCCCACCAGCTCGACCCGCAGGCGCGGCGGGGTCGGCAGGGTCGCGACCAGCGCCCCGAGCTGCTCGACCGCCCGCACCACCCGGCCCGGCGGGGCCCCCTCAATGCGCAGCACCAGCGGGGCCGCGGCCTGGTCGAGCAGCAGGCTGGCTCCCGGCTCGAGGCTCATCGTGCGGGCCGCCTCGCGCAGATCGGCCCGCCAGTCGCCGGTGCGGCGCACAGGCGCCTCGGCCAGGGCCGGCCCCGCGGCGCGGACCGGGCGGCGCGCGGCCGCGGCGCGCTGGGCCTGCCAGGCCTGGTGGGCCAAGAGCAGCAGGCCGAGCAGCCCGCTGATCGAGGCCAGGGGCAGGGGCAGCTGGCTGTCGAGCTCGGCCCGCTGCAGGTTCGCCGGGTGGGCGGGCGCCACCTGGGCCAGCGCCGTCAAGGCCACCGCGAGCACCACCAAGCCGATCGCCACGCCCCGCATCGCGCCCCCCGCGGGCGTCGCCGCCCTGCCGCGCGCCTATGCTACCCTCTCGGTGAGGGGCCACCCCCCAGAGGAGCGAGGATGCGCTGCACCACCATCACCACGTCGTTCTCATCCGCGCGGTCCGCCGTCGGCGCGCTGGCGCTGGCGCTCGGCGCCGCGGGCTGCACCCCGCTCGGCGAGGTCAAGGACGAGGACTCCGGCGCCGCGGGCGGCGGCGCGGACGGCGGCGGCGCGGGCGGCTCCGATGGGGCCGACGGCGCCGATGGCGCTGACGGCGCCGATGGCGCTGACGGCGCGGACGGCTCCGATGGCGCGGACGGCGCAGAGGGCGCCGATGGCGGCGGGGACGGCAGCGCCGCCTGGGAGCCCGCGACCGGCCACTGGACCTACACCGGCGGCACGCTGAACTTCGACACGTGCAACAGCGAGGACGTCGGCGGCGGCGCGGGCACCGGCTTCACCCTCACCGTGGTCGGCACCGGCAACTTCACGATGGTCTTCGACGGCCCCGACACCACCGCGCACCCCTGCTCGTGGACCGAGCCCGGCTACGCCTTCTCCTGCACCGTGATCAGCGGCGCGGTGCCGGTCGACGGCTACGACGTCACCCTGCTCACCGCCCTGACGCTCAGCGGCAGCTTCACCGACGCCCGCGCGATGAGCTCGACCTACGCCCTCAACGTGCAGTGCTCGGGCGACGACTGCGGCTGGGCCGAGTTCGCGGGCTACGAGTTCCCCTGCGACGTCAACTTCGCGCTGACCGCCGCCGCCGACTGACCGACCCGCGCCCGCCCGGACAGAGGTCGGCGCGCAGCGCCGGTCGCGCAGCGACGCCGCCCGCGCGGCCGCGGACCTCGGCCGCGGCCGGCGCCCGCGGGCGGCACCGGCGGAGGGGCGAAGGCGCCCAGCTGGCGCGCCCCGCCGGCGCTCAGAGCCCCGGCGCCCAGCGCACCCCGGGCGGACCCGCGATGCCCCGCTCTTTGCGCAGGAAGCCAAGAAAGGGGTTGCTGGCCAGCTCTTCGCCGAGCGTGGTCATCGGGCCGTGGCCGCTGTGCACCCGCAGGTGGCCGGGCAGGGCCATCAGCCGGCGCAGGCTGTCGACCATCAGCCGCGGGTCGGACATCGGGAAGTCGGTGCGCCCGATGCTGCCGGCGAAGAGGGTGTCGCCCACGATGATGTCGTGCCCGTCCGTCCAGCAGCCCTGGCCCGGCGTGTGGCCGGGCGTGGACACGAACCGCAGCGTCGTCTCGCCGAGCTGCACGGTGTCGCCGTCGCGGACCTCGTGGTCGATGCGCCCGCACGGCCGGTTGAGCGAGGGCATGCCGAACCACGCGCCCTGCACCGGCAGCGCCTCGAACAGCGGCCGCTCGAGCGCCGGCAGGTAGGTCGGCGCGTCGAAGCGGGCCTGCAGGTGGGTCAGCGCGCCGGCGTGGTCGGCGTGGGCGTGGGTGAGCAGCAGCAGCCGCACGTCGGGCCGGGGACGAAGACCGTCGAGGAGCCGCACCAGCTCGTCGGTCTCGCCGGTGTCGATCACGGCGCTCTGCCCCGTCGCCTCGTCGGTGAGCAGGTAGCAGTTGACCTGGAACATCCCGACCGTGAACCGCTGGACCTTCACGCGCACCCCCATGCCGGCGCCCGGGCGCCTCGGCGGTGCCCGCTATCGGGCGGCGGCGGCCCCGTCGCGGCGGTCAGCCCTCGCTCTCGACCGCGTCGGGCCGGGCGAAGCGCCAGCGGCCCGGGCCCAGCGGCTCGGTCGCGTGCAGGGTGAAGCGCCAGATCACGAGCCCGGTGTCGACCCAGACGCTGACCGTCGGCAGGCCCTGCGGCCGCGGCGCCGGCGCGTGGGGCTCGTCGATGAGCTGCAGCACCACGCCGCCCAGCGGGCCGCTCTCGAGGCCGAAGTGCGCCGAGCAGAGCTGCCCGTCGCAGATCACCCGGCGGGCCCGGCCGATGAAGGCGCAGGCCTGCAGCGCGGCGCTGACCGCCTCGGCGTCGGTTCGCCGGTCTTGGGCGAGGTTGGGGTCGGGGTTCACGGCGCGTGTGCGCGGCGCGGGCGTCGACATCGGCAGCTCGGTGCGGGGGGGCGTCCCTGCGTGGACCACCGCGGGCTACGGCGGGGCGCGGGTGCGGCTTGAGGGGTCAGCCGTAGCCTTGTTGTGCTACCGCGCCGGCGCATGAGGGGGGAGCATGCCCCGGCAGCGAGGGTCAGGCTACCGCACGCGGCACGCGAAGGTGACGTGTAATGCGCTGTAATGTCGGTCCGTCGCGGGGGTGATCGGCTCGGGCCCGCAGATCGGCCTTCGGGGGGACTGGGCTACGTGGTTTCCCCGATTCCGGTGACCCCCAGGCGCTCGGCCAGCGCGCGGATCCGCGGATCGTCCGCGGCCAACATCCCCGGACCCAGCAGCCGCAGCGCGTCAGGGCCCGCCGCCTGGATGGTCGCCCGCAGCGCGTGCTCGGCCAGCCCGCCGGCGGCCGCCCGCTCGACCGCCTCGGCCAGGGCGGCGGCGGTGTCGACCGGCAGCAGGTCGCCGCAGCGCAGCGCCCAGGCGGGCAGCCGCAGGTCGACGCGGGCCAGCAGCGTCGCCACCACCGCGGCGCTCAGGTCGGCGGCCTCGGCCTGCAGCGCGGCGCGGCGCGCGCGCACCCCGCGGCCCGGCGGGCCCGAGAGCTCGATGTAGAGCTTGCTTTTGGGCTCGGTGCCGCTGGGGCGCAGCAGCACCCGCGCGCCGCCTTCGAGCCACCAGCAGAGCACGTCCCGCGCCGCGGCGTCGCCCGCCCCGCGCAGCGGACCCAGCGGCCCGTCGGGGTCGCGGCGGTCCTCTGCGCGCAGCACCCGGCGCCCGCCCAGCGCGGCGGGCGGATCGGCCCGCAGCCCGGCGCCCAGCGCCCGCAGCCGCTCTCGCCCCTCGACCCCGCGCAGGTTGAGGTTGCGCAGCAGGTTCACGGTCGGCCCCAGCTCTTCCTCGACCGCGTCGAGGGCGTCGAGCAGGCTGCGGCCCGCCCGCGCCTCTTCTTCGGCGAGCCAGCAGAGGGCCAAGGCGCCGTCTGCCGCGTCTTTGTCGCGCTTGCTCGGCCGCAGCAGGGCGCCGTGGCTCTCTTCGACCCCGAGCGCGAAGTCGGCGATGCCCGCGCCGGGCAGTCCGGGGTGGGCCTGGGCGGCCAGCGCCTCGAGCTCAGCGCCGATGTACTTGAAGCCGACCAAGAGGTGGTCGATCACCCGCGCGCCGCGGGCCCGGGCGAGGCGCGCGCCGCGGCTGCTGGTGACCTCGGTCTGGATGAGGACCGGCGGAGCACCGGCCGGGCGCAGGCGCAGGGCCGCCACCGTGAGCAGGGTGGCGAGCTCGTCGCCCGAGAAGCAGCGCCAGGACGCTGGTCCGGTGCGCTCGGGGTGCACGCGGGCGGCGAGGCCGACCCGGTCGGCGTCGGGGTCGCAGCCGATGACCAGCGCGTCGCCCTGGGCCTCGGCCTCGGCGATCGCGAGGTCGAGGCAGGCCGGCACCTCGGGGTTGGGCGCGCGGAAGGGCACGGTGGAGAAGGCGCCGTCGTAGGCGAGCTGGGCCTCGACCGGCCGGACCCGAAAGCCCGCCGCCTGCAGCGCCGGCAGCACCGTGCGCCGCGCCGTGCCGTGGAGGTTCGTGAACCGCACGCCGAGGCGGCCCGCCGGCCGGCCTTGCGGGAGGAGCTGCGCGAGATCGGCGTGGTATGCGTCGATCACATCGTCGGGCAGCCGCAGGATCCACCCCGCGGCGGCGGCGGCGTCCAGCGGCAGGCGGGCCGGCGCGCCGCGCTGCTCTGCCGCGGCGATGGCCTCGAGCAGCAGGTCATCGTCGGGGGGCACCTCTTGCCCGCCGCTGGGGCCGTAGAGCTTGGCCCCGTTGTCGTCGGGCGGGTTGTGCGAGGCGCTGAGGTTGAGCCCGCCGTCGGCCTTCAGCGCGCGGATCGCGAAGCTGAGCTCGGGCGTGCTCAGCGCGCTGCGCCCGCCATCGGCGGGGGGCCCGGGCAGCCAGACCCGCACGCCGGCCGCCGCGTAGACCTCGGCCGCGGCGCGCGCGAAGTCTTCGCTGCGCCAGCCCATGAGGGGGTGGGCCTGGCCCGCGGCCCCGGCGCGGCCGAGCTCTCCGCGCAGGTCGGTGAAGGCGCGGATGTCCCAGGCCAGCACCACCGACGGCGCCCCCTGCGCCCGGCGGCGGAGCAGCGCGGCGTGCCCCGCCACCGCCGGCAGCAGGGTGCCGAGGTTGAAGCGGTTGGGGCCCACGCCGACCGTGCCCCGGCGCCCGCCGGTGCCCAGCGGCAGCACCTGGGCGAAGACATCGAGCAGGATGCTGTCTTCACCTGCGTCGATCCAGCCGGCGATGACCGGCCGGTCGTCGGGCTGGGCGGCGAGCCAGGCCTGCGCGGCCCGCCCGATCCGCGCGCGGCGGTCCGGCGGGGCGCCCCGGGCCCACAGGAGCGCGTCGAGGGCCGCGCATAGAGCGGTGATCACGCGCGGGCCCGCGCGTCAGACGGGCGCGGGCAGCGCGGCACGGCTCACTCGCCGCCGGCCACCGCGGTGGCCCCGGCCAGCACCCAGGGGACGTCTTCGCCCGCCGGGAGCATGATCGAGGCGCCCCAGGTGCTCGCCATCCACCAGTCGCCCTCAAAGGGCGCCGAGCCGTCGCCCTCGATGCGCATGTGCACGCACTCCCACGGGTCGGGCACCCAGTGGATGCTGCAGGTCTCGAGCCCGACGAAGGTCGAGGTGAACGCGCCGGTGGTCACGCTGTCGCCGGTGTTCATCTCGCGCTCGCCGACGATGATCGGCGCGGGGAACTCGGTCACGGTGCCGTCGCTGGCGGTCCACGACCAGATGGCCACGCCGAGATCGGTGTCGGACGACCACTCGATGACGTGGGTCAAGGTCGGGGTCTGGTCTTCGGTCGCCAGGTCGACGAGGCTGTAGGTCAGGGTCGAGATCTCGGTGTCGCCCGAGGTGCGGGTGTCGACCTTGTCGACCTCGAGGTTGATCTCGCCGCTGGGCACGCAGGCGCTGTCGTCGGGGCCGCACTCGCGGTAGGTCCAGCTGCGGTCCTTGTCGAGCGGGAAGAACTCGGGGATCGGCTGGCCGGCGTAGCCGAAGCTCTTGGTGTCGCAGCCGGCGGCGAGGCCCGCGGCGAGCGACAGCGTGAGGGCCAGCGCGGCGGTGCGGGCGCAGGTCGAGGGGGCGGCGGTCATGGGCTCCTCCAGGGTCGGGCGGGAGGGTAGCACGGGCCGGCCCGCACCGCCTCGACCCTCCCCCTGGGGCCGCTCTGCGTTACTCTCACGATCCCCGGCTCCGGGAGCGACGCCGTTGACGCAGCCCCCCGCCGCCTGGCTCGGCCCCACCGCGCCGCCCGCTGGCCTGATCGCCGCCTTCGCCGCGCTGGGGCGTGGCCTCGGCCTCGTCGACGCCGCCGGGCTGCCGCCCGCGGCCGCGGGGGCCCTGCGCCTGTGCGTCGCGCCGTGGGGGCAGGTCCCGCTGACGGCGCCCCAGCGGCACCCCTGCGTCTGGCTGCGCCCGGGCCCGGCGCCTGAGGCCCCGCCGCCCGGCGGCGCCTGGCTCGACTGGGACCCCGCCGCGATCGACCCGCCGTCGGCCCGCGGGCTCGCGCGCGCGCTGCACCGCGCCCTGCGCGCGGCCTCCACCGCCGCCGCCGCCGAGGGCGCGGCCCTGCTCGCCGCTGGCCTCGCCGCCAACCAGCTCGAGCCCTGGGGCTACGACCCCTGCGGGCGGGTGCTCTCGCTCGGCCCGCTGCTGGCCGCGCGCCTCGGGCGGGGCGCGGCCCCGGTCGAGCTCGACGTCGATGACATGCTCCAGCACATTGTCCCCGAAGACCGCGACGTGGCGCGCGGCCTGCTCGTCGCGGCGACCGCCGCCCCGGGCCCGGTGCGGGTGCGGCTGCGGCTGCAGGTCCCCGGCGGCCCCCCGGCGCCGGTCGAGCTGCGCGGCCAGGCGATCGCCCCCGCGCCCGGGCAGGCCTGCGGCCCGCTGCTCGGGGTCTGGCAAGACCTGTCGGCCTGGTCCGCCCTCGAAGAGCAACGGGCGCAGGTCTCGCGCCGCTGGGCCGCCGCCGGCGGCATGCGCCCCGGCTTCCTGTGGGAGGTCGACGCCGACGGGCGCTTCACCTGGGTGAGCCCGCGGGCGGCCGAGGTGGTCGGCTGGGACCCCGCGGCCCTGCTCGGGCGGCCGCTCAGCGCCCTGCTCGCCGATCCGGGCCCGGCCGCCGACCTGTTGGCCACGGCGCTGCGGGGCGAGCCGGCGCAGGCGATCCGCGCGCGGCTGCTGCGCCAGGACGGCGAGGTGGAGCAGGCCCTGCTCGGCGCCGAGGCGGCCCCCGATCCGCTGCGGGGGCGGCGGCGGGTGGCCGGCACCGCGGTGCTCGTCGGCGGCATCGGGGCCGAGCTCGCGCAGCTTGAGGCCGAGCAGCGCGCTGTTCTCGGCGAGGCGCAGCAGAAGGCCAGCTTCGTGGCCAACCTCAGCCACGAGATCCGCACCCCGCTCAGCGGCCTGGTCGGCCTCAGCGAGCTGGTGCTCGAGGAGCCCCTCGCGCCTGGGCCCCACGGCCAGCTGCTGACCGTGCGCGCCCAGGCCCGGCGCCTGCTCGGCGTCGTCGACAAGGTCCTCGAGCTCGCCCGCATGGAGGCCGGCCGCGCCGCCCCCGAGCCCGCCGCGGTCGGCCCCGCCGCGCTGCTCGACGCCGCGCTGCGCCCGCTGGTCGGGGTCGGCCTCAGCGCCGCCCGCCTGCGGGCCGGGCCCACGCCGGCGCGGTGGCGGGTCTGGGCCGATCCGGGCCTGCTCCAGCAGCTGCTGCGCCACCTCATCGGCCTCGCCGTCGCCGCCGCCGGTCCGGCCGGCCCCGTCGAGGTGCAGCTCGGCCCGGGCGCCGACGGGCAGGGCCTCGAGCTGCGGGTCACGGCCCCGGGCGCCGACGCGCTCGCCGCCGCCCTCGCGCTGAGCTTCTCGTCCCCGGCGGCGATCGCCGCCGAGGGCTCGGATCGTCAGGTCGACGTGGCCCTCTGCCGGCACCTGCTGCGCGCCGTGGACGGGGTCTGCCAGGGCCTGCCGGGCGCGCCGCCGCGCCTGCACGTCTCGCTGCCCCTGCACCGCGTGCCCGACGCCCCCGCCGTCGATCCGGGCGCGCTGCGGTCGGTCGCGCTGGTCCTGCCGCCGGGGCCCGACGTCGAGCACCTCCACGCCCTGCTGCAGGCCCAGGGCGTCGAGGTCCACCGCTTCGGCGGCGCCGCCGAGGCGCTGTCGGGCCTCGCGCGCCTCGGCTGGTCCCCCGGCGCGGTGGTCGTCGGCCTCGCGCTGGCCCCCGTCGACGGCCTCTCGCTGCTGCGGGTGCTGTCGGCCCAGCCCGCGCTGGCCCACGCGGGGCTCTTCCTCGCCCCGCTGGGCGCGGGCGCCGAGCGGCTCGCCGCGCTCAGCGGCCTGCCCCGGGTCACCGTGCTGGAAGAGCCCTGGGTCGAGGGGGCGCTGGTGCCGGCCCTGCGCCTGCGCCCGCTCGATCACGACCCGGCCCCCCGCGCGGGCCTGCGCGGCCGCACCGCCCTGCTGGTCGAGGACCACCCGGTGAACCAAGAGGTGCTCAAGGCCCTGCTCGGCCGCCTCGGGGTCGAGGTCGAGGTCTGCGCGGATGGGCAGGCGGCGCTGAGCGCGCTCAGCCAGCGCGGCTACGACCTCGCGCTGATGGACTGCCACCTGCCGCTGCTCGACGGCCTCGCCGTCACCCGGCTGCTGCGGGCCCGCGAGCGCCAGCTCCGGGGGCCGCGCCAGCTCATCCTCGCCCTGACCGCCAGCGATCTCGCCGCGGATCGCCTCGCTTGCCGCGCGGCGGGCATGGACGGCTACCTGCTCAAGCCGATCTCGCTCAGCGAGCTGTCGGCGGGCCTCGAGCGCGCCCTCGGCCTGCGCCCCGCGGAGGGTCGATGAGCCCCCAGGCCCTCGCCGCCGATCCCGCCGCCGCTGCGGTCGCCGCCGCGGCCGGCCTTCGCGTGCTGGTCTTCGAAGATGACGCGATGGACGTCGCTCTGCCGCTGCTGGTGGCGAGCCCTCCCGGGCCCTCGGCGCCGGCCCTGCTGCGGCGCCCGGGGGGCCTCCTGCTGCTGGTCCCCGCCGGCCTCTCCCTGGACGCGGCCGACGCGCTGATCGGCGCCTGGGTCGAGCGCGGCGTCGAGGCCGTGCACCTCGAGGGAGAGGACCCGCCCGCCGCCCTCGCCGCGCTGCTGGCCGCTGCGCCGGCCGCCGCTGCCGCCCGCCTGCACGCCGAGGCGGCCCGCGCCGAGCAGGCCCGCCTCGAGCTGGCGGTCCGGCTCGCCGGCCTCGGGGCCTTCGACCTCGACGTGCCGACCGGGCGCATGCGCTTCGCGCCCGGCGCGCGGGCGGCGGTGGGCCTGTCGACCGGGCCCGACACGCTGCAGATCCAGGACTGGATGGCCCAGGTCCACCCCCACGACCGGGCCCGGGTCTGGGAGACCACCTGGCGCCACCTGCGCGGCGAAGAGGCCCACCATCACGTCGAGTACCGGTGGATGGACCCGGCGGGCGGCGCCCTTCACCTGCGGGTCGCCGGCCTCGTCAGCCACCGCGACGCCGAGGGTCGGGCCCTGCGCCTCTGCGGCACCGCCCACAACCTCACCGCCCTGCGCGAGGCCGAGGCCGAGCTGGCCCGCGAAGAGCTGCGCCTCGAGGCCATCTCGTGGGCGACCGGCGAGTTCTTGGTCGAGCTCGACGCCGAGGGCGTGCTGCGCTTCGTCAGCCCGAGCGCCGAGGCCGTGCTCGGCCGCCCGCCCGCGGCCCTGGTCGGGCAGCCGCTCACGGCGCTGCTCCACCCGAGCGCGCCGCTGCAGCCCGAGGCGCTCCGGCGCGCCCTGTCTGGCCACCTGCGCGGGCAGCTCGTCCCCCTGCGCCGGCCCGACGGCAGCCGGGTCTGGCTCGAGGTCGACGGCCGGCCGCTGCCGGGTCCGTCGGGCGGCTTCCTCGGCCTCGCCCGTGACGTGTCGGCCCTGCAGGGGGCCCGCGACCAGCTGCTCGCGGCGGTGGCCGAGGCCGAGGCGGCGGCCCAGGCCCGCGCGGCCTTCCTCAGCGCGCTGAGCCGCGACATCCGCACCCCCATGAATGACGTGCTGGGGCTCACAGAGCTGCTGGTGGACGGGGCCGGGGCCTCGATGCCCGAGCCGCGGGTGCGCGCCCACCTGCAGACCATGCGGCGGACGGGCGAGGGCCTGCTGCGCGTGCTCGACGACGTGATCGACCTGTCGAAGATCGAGCAGGGCGCGCTGGACGTGGCCCAGGCGCCCTTCTCGCCCGAGCAGGTCTGCGCCGAGGTGCTGTCGGTGCTCAGCCAGCGCGCCTGGGCCCGCGAGGTCGAGCTGCTCTTCGACGCGCCGGTCGACCCCGACGGGCTGCCGGCGGCGGTGCGGGGCGACGGCCCGCGGCTGCGCCAGGTGCTGCTCAACCTCGTGGGCAACGCGATCAAGTTCACCGAGCAGGGCGTGGTGCGCGTCGGGGTCCGCTACCTGCGGGCCGAGGGCCGGCTCGTGGTCGAGGTCAGCGACACCGGCATCGGGATCAGCCCCGAGCAGCTCGGCAAGCTCTTCTCTCCCTTCGTGCAGGGGGACGCCTCGGTGCAGCGGCGGTTCGGCGGGACCGGGCTCGGGCTCTCGATCAGCCAGCGCATCGTCGCGCTGCAGGGCGGCGAGATCGTGGTCGAGAGCCGGCCGGGCCACGGCAGCCGCTTCACCGTGCGCCTGCCCGCGCCGCTCGAGACCGAAGCGACGCCAGGCGCGCGGTTCTCAGGCAAGCGCGCCCTGCTGGTGGCCGCGCACCCCGAGCTGCGGGCGGGGCTCGCCGCCCAGCTCGAGGCCTGGGGCCTGACCGTGATCGCCGCGCCCAGCGTCAGCCACGCGGTGGCCCAGCTCGGCCAGGGCGGGGCCGCTTTTGACCTCGCGGTGCTCGACCTGCGCTTGCCGCCCCCCGATGGCACCGTGCTGCTGCGGATCTTGAGGGCGGCGCCGCGGACCGCGAAGCTCCCGGTCATCGCGCTGGCGGGGGTGGCCGACGGCTCGCGGGTCGACGCGGCCCGCGCGCTGGGGATCGACGAGCTGATCATCAAGCCGGTGCGGCCCATCGAGCTGCGCCGCTGCGTGGGGTGGGCGCTCGGCGGCGACCGCGCGCCCGTCGAGCCGGCGGCGCCCGCGCCGGCGCCGGCGCCCGCTGCCCGCGTGCGCGTGCTGCTGGTCGAGGACAACCCGATCAACCAAGAGGTGGCGACCCTGCAGCTGGCCCGGGCCGGCGCCGAGGTCGTGGTCGCCGAGGACGGCCTCGCGGCGCTCGAGGTGCTCGAGCAGCAGCGCTTCGATCTCGTGCTGATGGACTGCCAGATGCCGCGCATGGACGGCTACGCGGCGACCCGCGCCCTGCGCCAGCGGCCCTGGGGCGCCGCGCTGCCGGTGGTGGCGCTGACCGCCAACGCGATGCAGGGCGACCGCGAGCGCTGCCTGCACGCGGGGATGGACGACTACCTCAGCAAGCCGGTGCGCCAGCACGAGCTCGAGGCGATGATCAGCCGTTGGGTGAAGGTCGCGCGCTGAGCCGCGGCGGGCGGGCCGGCCGGCTGGGCGCCTGCAGCCCGAGGTCGGCGACCGCGGCGCGCAGGGCGGCCATGAACGCGGGCCCCGGGTCGACGCGCCCGGTGCGGAAGCCGGGGTCGGTCTCGACGAAGTAGGGGTGCCCCTCGAGCCAGCGGTACTCGGCGTGGGCGATGAGGTGGGTCAGCGGGTAGGCCGCGGCCAGCCAGCGCACCAGCGCGGCGTTGGCCTCGACCTGGGCGGGGGTCAGGGGCCAGCGCTTGCCGTCTCCGACGTTCTCGACGCCGATCGCGAGGTGGTTGAGGCCGATGGTGTGCCGCCCCATGCGGTCCTCGGGCATCAGCCGGTAGATGGTGCCGTCGCGGTCCACCACGAAGTGGCTGCACAGGTTCAGCGCGTTGCTCTCGGAGCGGTCGCGCCGCCGCACCTGGGCCGGCGCGCGGAAGGTGTTGTAGGCCGAGCGCGCGGTCGGGCCGGCGGTCCAGTGCTGCACGATGACCCGCGGCTCCATGCGCAGGGCCACCTCGGGGTCCTGGCCCGGCGGCCAGCCCTTGTGGCGCTCGAAGTAGAGCATCGCGAGGCGCTCGCGCTCAGCGTCCCAGATCACCGGCCGCTCGATGATCGGCGGCTGGAGCACCGCGGCGCGCAGGGCCCGCGGGTCGGCGGTCGGGGCGGAGGAGGCGGGCCCGGCGGAGGAGGGCCCGGCGGAGGAGGACAGGGCGGCGGGCGGAGGGCCCGCGCGCAGCGCCGGCGCCGCGGCGGGCAGGGGAGGCAAGGCGCCGAGCAGGGCCAGCGCGAGCCCGGCCGCGGCCAGCAGGGCGGGGAGGGCGCGGCGGCGCGGCGCTGGCGGCCGCGCGGTGAAGATGAGCGCGGTGGGGGCATCCTCGGCCCACGCGGCCGAGGCGTGCGGGGGCCGCGGGGGCCGCGGGGGCAGCGGGGGCAGCCGGCGCGCCGGAGGCAGCGGCTTCACCAGCGCAGGCTCCCCATGCTGGCCCGGGGGCGGCGGCCGCGGGCGGCGAGCTGGGCGGCGAGGCGGTCGGGGGACGGCGCGCCCCAGGGCCGCTCGGTGTTGCCCTCGTACTCGATGCCGCCGCTGATGAAGACAGCGTCCAGACCGTTGTCTTCAGCGCCCTTGATGTCGTGATCGAGGCTGTCGCCGATGGCGAGGCCCCGCTCCAACCGGAAGCCCGCCGCGGCCAGCGCGGCCCGGGACGCCGCGTAGACCGCGGGCAGGGGCTTGCCCCAGACCTGCACCGCGCCGCCGAGGGCCGCGTAGGGCTCGGCCCAGGCCCCGGCGCAGAACAGGAAGCTGCCATCGGGCTGCACGCTGCGGATGTCGGGGTTCAAGCAGAGCATCGGCAGGCCACGGGCGACCGCGGCCTGCAGCGTCGGATCGCCGTCGGCGGGGGGCGCGGCGGCCATGCCCGCGCCGACCAGCACGGTGGCCTCGTCTGGGTCGGTGGTGGTGGGCAGGCCGAGGCCGCAGACCACGCCCTCGGGGTCGGGCGGGCCGGGAAGGCAGAGGGCGACCGGGCGACCGGCGGCGGCCAAGGCCGCCAGGGCCTGCTCGCCGAGGGCGCCCGAGGTGACCATGGCGTCGTAGAGGTGATCGGCGACGCCGATCCGCCGCAGCAGGGCGCGGCTGGGGCCGAGGCCCCGGCTCGAGTTCGACAGCAGGCAGACGCCCTTGCCCGCCGCCCGCAGGCGCGCCAGCACGTCGAGCGCGCCGGGCAGGGGCGCGTGGCCGTCGTGCACCACGCCCCACTGGTCGATGATGAAGTGATCGTAGTCATCGACCAGATCGCGCAGGCCGTCGAGGATGAGCGGCGGGTCGATCCGCCCGGATGGGGTCACGGCGGGCCCGCTCACAGCGCGTCCAGGCGGCGCAGCAGGGCCCCGCTGCCGTTGGGCAGCTCGACCCGGGCCCAGCGGTCGGGGTCGAGCCGGGCCTCGGTCTGCTCTTGGGGGGGCATGTGCAGCGCGGCCTTGTTGCAGGCCCGCACCCGGCCGTCCGCGCCGATGAGCAGGATCGGGTCCTCGGTCTCGTCGAGCAGGGCCAGCAGCGCGGCCCGGTCCAGCGCCGGGCCGTGGGCGTCTTCGGTGGCCAGCAGCGCGAGACCATCGAACAGGCCGTTGATCTCGGCGACCAACGTCCGCAGCTCGACCGGCGCGTCGCCGATGCCGCCCCGCCGGTGCGTGTCGCCCAGCCGGTAGGCCACCACGGCCTCTTCGACCTCGCGCAGCGGGGTGGCGATCCGGCGGCTCAGGCGCCGCAGGCTCCACTGCGAGCCGGCGAAGGCCACCGCGCCGAGCACGACGATGCTCCAGGCCCCCACCGCGCTCAGGCGCCGGGCCTCGGCCTCGGACGCATAGATGCTGTCGCGGTTGAGGCCGCCGATGGCCTGCAGGTCCTTGACGACCACCGCGCGGGCGCCGCTCTCGCCGCTGAGCGCCGCCTCGGTGTTGCTGGCGATGCGGCCGAGCAGCTCGGCCTCGCCGGTCTCGGTGACGTT
>JBJONS010000809.1:0-10085 GCA_046051725.1 Pseudomonadota bacterium
CGCGCCAGGCGGGCGGGCCGGCGGCGCGCAGCGCCGGTCGCGCAGCGACCGAGGGCCCCCGGCCCGAGCCAGGCCCGAGCGCCGCCGACCGCCGCAGGCGGGCGGGGCGCCCACGACCGAACAGACCCCCTCTGTCGGGGCGCTTAGGGCAGCGCGAACTCGAGGCGGTAGTAGCTGTCGCCCAGGCCGGTGCAGCTCGTGTGCCAGACCCACTGGGCGCCGGTGCTGAGCAGGGCGGTGGGCTGGTTGCCCCAGAAGCTGCTCACGCTGGCCGCGCTGCAGGGGATCGGGCGGGTCCAGGCGCTGTCGTCGAAGCCCACCGCGGTCCAGCTCGGCGAGGTGGTGTTGTCGACCATCACAAAGTCGCGGCCGGTCCAGTAGCTGAGCGTGCCGTTGATGCGCACGGTGGCCAGGAATCCGGCGATCGCCGCGCCGGTGTCTTGGGCGTAGGCGGCGAAGACGTGGTCGCCGCTGTCCAGCGTGAGCGTGATGGTGTCGACGGTGTTCCAGCCGGCGTAGGAGCCGTACGAGACCCCGTCGACATAGCCTTGCCACACATCGTCGCCCGTGGCGCTGATCGAGATGGTGTACGAGATCTCTTCGCAGTCGGTGATGCCGTCGGTGTCGGCGTCGTAGCCCTCGTCGTAGGCGCCGTCGCAGTCGTCGTCGAGCGCGTTGCAGACCTCGGTCGCGCCGGGGTTGACCCCCGCCAAGCCATCGTCGCAGTCGGTGCTGCCGGCCACGGTGCCGGCGGGGGCGACGCAGGCCGAGCGCGAGGTCGGCCCGCCGTAGCCGTCCCGGTCCGCGTCGACGTACCAGGTCGCCGCTCCGATGCGGCCGGGGTCGGCGTCGTCGATGAGGCGGTCGCAGTCGTCGTCGAT
Organism: Pseudomonadota bacterium; assembly: GCA_046051725.1. Classification (GTDB taxonomy): domain Bacteria; phylum Myxococcota_A; class UBA796; order UBA796; family UBA2385; genus JAEUKK01. The sequence goes on from JBJONS010000809.1 coordinate 882, forward strand.
GCTGTTGCAGCGCTCGGCGGCGATCGGCGAGATCGACGTGCTGCTGTCATTGCAGTCGGTGCCGTCGCTCACATAGCCGGCGGTCGGGCCGCAGGCGGCGGTGGCCGCGCCGCTGGCCCCAAAGCCGTCGCCGTCGGCGTCGGGGTAGAGCGTGATCCCGCCGGTCAGGCCGGGGTCGCTCGCGTCGACCAGGGCGTCGCAGTCGTCGTCGTAGCCGTTGCAGCGCTCGGCGGCGGCGGGGTTGACCCCGCTGACCCGGTCGTCACAGTCGTCGTCGTTGGACACGGTGCCCGCGGTCGGGCCGCAGGTGGTGACCCCGCGGGCCGGGTCACCATACCCGTCCCGGTCCGTGTCGGCGTAGGCGGTGGTGCCGCCGGTGAGCGAGGCGTCGGCGGTGTCGATCAGGGTGTCGCAGTCGTCGTCGACGCCGTTGCAGCGCTCGGCCGCGGCGGGGTTGATCGCCAGCGCGCCGTCGTCGCAGTCGAGGTCATTGGCCACCGCGCCGGGCGGCAGCGCGCAGGCGACCACCGGCCGCAGCGGGTCGCCGTAGGCGTCGCCGTCGCCGTCGGTGTAGAAGGTGAGCGCGTCAATGGCGTCGGGCTCGTCAATGTCGCCGTCACAGTCGTCGTCGACCGTGTTGCAGGACTCGGCGGCGTCGGGGTTGACGCTGTCGTCGCCGTCGTCGCAGTCGCCGTTGCGCGCGGCGTAGCCGGCGGGCGGCGCGCAGGCCGAGGTGCTGGCGGCGCTGCCCCAGCCATCCCCGTCGAGATCGGCCCAGTAGACGGTGTTCACATCTTCGTCGACCGTGCCGTCGCAGTCGTTGTCGACCTCGTCACAGACCTCGTCGAGGCCCGGTGCGGCGTCGGGGTTGCCGTCGTCGCAGTCGTCGGCGGTCTCGACCAAGCCGGGGCCGGGCCCGCAGGCCACCACCGGCGCCTCGGGGTCGCCCGCGCCGTCGCCGTCAGCGTCGGCGTAGAGGGTGATGCCCACGCCGTCATCGACCTCGCCGTCGCAGTCGTTGTCGACCCCGTCGCAGGCCTCTTCGGCGCCGGGGAAGGCGGCCGCGTCGCCGTCGTCGCAGTCGGTGCCGCTCGGCACGGCGCCCGCGGGGGCCTCGCAGGCCCGGGTCGGGGCGCCCGGATCGCCGAAGCCGTCGCCGTCGACGTCGAGGAACCACTCGCTGTCGACGTCCTCGTCGATGAGCCCGTCGCAGTCGTTGTCGATGCCGTCGCAGAGCTCGACCGCGCCGGGGCTGACCGCCGCCTCGTCGTCGTTGCAGTCCTCTTCGCCGAAGAAGCCGTCGCTGTCATTGTCTTCGCCAGACTGCAGGGCCCCGCCGTCGAGCTCACCCTTGGCGGGGTCACCCGGGGTGCGGCAGGCGGCGAGGGAGCTGAGGGCCAGCAGCATGGCGAGGTGGAGGCGGGGGGACATGGGCGCTCCGGGCGGGATCGAACGGGGAGGAAGAGATGCAGGCCGTGGCCTCGGGGCGACGGATGGGCCATGACCATTGGGGTGGGCGCGCCATCACCGAGACGACACGCAGCGGGACATCACGCGGCTCAGAGGTCGATGCCCGAGAGGCCGGACAGGCCCTCGGCCACCACCCCGAGCAGCTCGCCGCCCAGCTCGGCCGCCGCGCCGATCACCTCGCCGACGGCGGCCAGGCCGTCGAGCGCGTCGGGCAGCAGCTCGGCCCCGCCCTCGGCGACCAGCAGCACCGCCTCGGCGCCGCTGGTGCTGGTGGGGCCCGCGGCGGCCGCCCCGAGCGCGTCGGGCAGGCCGGGCGGCAGGCGGTGGCCGCCCTGGTCGGTGGCGGGCAGCGGCGCCACCTCGACCACCGCGGCCCGGGGCAGGGGCGCGTAGAGGTGGGGGAACAGCGCCCCGCCGCGCGAGGGCTCCCACACCAAGGCGCCGGACGGCAGGTGGGCGGGCGCGACGCGCAGCAGCAGCAGCGGGCCCTGCCCGGCGAAGTGGCGGGCCAGCGTGCCCTCGACCTGATCGGCGGCCGAGAGGTGCACGAAGCCGTCGGCGAGGTCGACCGGGGCGCCCTGCCAGGCGCCCTGCTGCTGCAGGGCCGACCATTGCGCGGGGCTCACGATCTTGTAGACCCAGCGGTCGCCGGCGTCGGGCCAGGCGCCGGGGGCGGTCGCGGCGGAGGGGGTCGAGGGGTCAGGCACGGGCGCTCCGGGTCAGGGGCGCCCCTATCGTGCCACGCGGCGGCCGCGGGCTGCCGCGGTTTCCCGCCGCTGACGGGCCCGGCCGCGGCCCGCCCCCTGCGCGCGGGGCGGGGCGGCCCGGCGTGGGCTCAGGGGCAGACCTCGTAGGCCGCGTTGTAGCCGTTGTCAGGGATGAAGGTCACCATCCCCTCAAAGCAGCCCGAGGGCGTGCCGTAGCCGAAGAACTCCATCACCGGCAGGCCGTCCTCGGTGAGCTCGTACCAGAGGGTGTCGGGCGTCGGCTGCTCCCAGGCGCCGCTGTAGGCGCCGCCGACCGCCGGGATGCTCAGGCTGCCGTCGGTGGCGAGCTGGACCTGGTGGGTGGCGATCGAGCTCGGCGTCAGCTCACACTCGAGGAAGGAGCTGAGGTTCCGGCCGGTGCAGTGGCGGTTGGTGAGCAGCTCGTCGCCGGCGAGGGCGATCTCGTCGTAGATCAGCGTGGCCACGTCCTCGCCGCGGTTGTTGGTGGTGCTGCGCTCGCGGCTGGTGGTGCTGACGTTGGCGATGAAGCGCAGCTCGGCGGTGGTGACCGGCAGGGCCATCGGCAGGCGCAGGGTGGCGCTGCGGCCGCGGCTGAGGTTGGCCAGGGTGCAGGTGATGATGAGGCCGCTGCGGGCGCAGCCGCTCGGCAGCGCGCCGATCCAGGCCATCGGGTAGACCGTCGGGCTGGTGCGGGTGGCGGGCAGCTCGACGCGCACGACCGGCGCGCTGGCCGTCTTGGTCCCGGTGTTGTGGACCGTGATGACGACGTCGGCGCTGATCTCGACGGGCTGGGCGTGCGGGGCCGCCACGGTGACGGTGAGGTCGGCGTTGGCCGAGGCGGCGGGGGCGAGCAGGGCGAGGGCGAGGGCGTGGATCATCGGGGGCTCCGGGCGGGCGCAGAGGGGAGCGGGCGCCGCTCCCTGAGCAAGGGGGCCCCGCCGGGCCGATTTCTGCCGCGCGGGGGCCGGCGGCAGAAATTCCGCGCCCGGCCGGCGCTCAGCCCAGCTCTTTGAGGATGCTCGCGAGATCCTCGCCCGATCCGTCGAGATCCCAGACCCCGTCGTCGGTCCGGGCGGCGGGTCGGGCAGGTCGCGGCGCGGGGGCGGGCGCGGCGGCGCGGGGCGCGGGCGCGCGGGCGGCCGGCGCGGGACGGGCCGGGGCCGGGCTCTGGGCCGGCGGCAGGCCGGCGGGCGGGGCGGCGTCCTCGGGCAGCGGCTCGCGGGCGGCGTCCCGCTGGCGGAGGAAGTAGCGCTCGCGGGACTCTTGCCAGCGGCGCCAGCGCTCGACGCTCCACATGCCCTCGGCGGCGTGGGTCTGCAGCACGGTGTGCAGGCGGTTGAGGGTGCCGGTGCGGATGGTGCCGCGCACGGCGTCATTGGCGAGCAGCAGCTCACACTCGGGCAGCCGGGCGCCGAGGTCGGCCCGGGGGACGAGGCGCTGGCTCAGCACGCCGACCAGGCTCTCGGCGAGCGAGGCGGTGATGGCGGGCTGCACCTCGGGCGCAAAACTCTGGACGATCCGGGCGAGGGCCTCGGCGGAAGATCCTGCGTGCAGCGTGGTGATGACGAGGTGGCCGGTCTCGGCCGCGGTCAGGGCGAGGCGGATGGTCTCGGCGTCGCGGACCTCGCCGACGACGAGCACGTCGGGATCCTCGCGCAGGGCGTCCATCAGGCCCTGCTGGAAGCTCGGCGTGTCGCGGCCGACCTCGCGCTGGCGGATGAGGCAGCGCCGGGGCCGGAAGGTGATCTCAATTGGCTCCTCGATGGTGATCACGTGCAGGCTGCGGCTGCGGTTGAGCTCTTCGACCAGCGCGGCGATGGTCGACGACTTGCCCGAGCCGGTCGGGCCCGAGACCACGACGAGGCCGTGGGGGCGGGTGATGAGGCGGCCGACGTCGGGGTGCAGGTTCAGCGACTCGAGGGTGGCGGTGAAGGGGTGGAGCACCCGCAGCGCGATGCCCAGCCCCCGCTGCGAGAACATGACGTTGATCCGACAGCGGACCCCCGCGATGTTCAGCGAGAGGTCGGCGCTGCGGCGCTGCAGCAAGCGGTCCCAGGCCTCGTCGCGGAGCAGCCCCCGCACCATGCCCTCGAGCTCGGCGGCGCTCAGGCTCTGCTCGCCGGGGCGCAGCTGGCCCTGGATCCGCAGGGTGGCCGGCAGGCCCGGCTCGAGGTGCAGGTCGCTGGCGCCGAGCTGCAGCGCGTGGAGCACGAGGGCGTCGAGGGTCGGCATGGGGCTCCCTGGGTGTGGGCGGCGGCGCGCGGGGCGGTGGCGCGGGGCCCCGCGTCGACCGCCCTGATCTGCCGCAGGCGGCGAAAACATTGCCACGCGCGGCCCTGCGGCGGATCAGCTGCGGGGGGATCGGCGCGGATCGCGGCCGGACGGCAGGCTTAGCCTCGGGCCACGGCGCGCGACCGGGTGGGCGCGCCGCGGACCCCCACCGCCCGCGCCGGAGCCCCGATGACCCCGCAGAGCAGCCACGCCCCGCTCCCGACCGCCCGCCAGCTCATGACCTCGTCGGTGATCCGGCTGCGGGCCGACCTGCCGATGCTCGAAGCGGCGCACACCCTCGCGCAAGAGGCGGTCAGCGGCGCGCCGGTGGTCGACAACCAAGGCGTGCTGGTCGGTGTGTTCAGCGAAGAGGACGTGATGCGGGCCCTGGCCGCGGCCCTGGTCTACGATCAGCGCGAGGGCACCGTGGGCGAGCACCTGCGCGGCGAGGCGGTGACCGTGCCGCCCGACGCCGGCCTGGTCGACCTCTGCGCGCTGATGGCCGAGCGCCGGGTCAAGCGGCTGCTGGTGATCGAGGGCGGCAAGATGGTCGGCCTGATCGCGCGGCGCGACCTGATGACCGCGCTGGCGCGGGCGGTCTCGGCGCGGCACCCCCACCTGACCGAGAGCACCTACGCGGCGCTGGCCCGGCGCTGGGGGCTCTGAAGGCCCGCGGCCCGCCTCGAAGGCGTCGCGCCCAGCGCCAAAAACGACCTCTGAGCGGGCGTGGCCCATCGGCCCATCGGGGCGCCGGCGGCCCCCTTCCGCGCGCGGCCGCGGGCCCGCGCGGCGCTCCGCCCCCGGGCGGGGGCGGGATCGCCGCGCGCGCGGCCTTGGTCGCTGCGCGACCGCCGCTGCGCGGCGCGCTCCAGTCGGCCGGGCGCGGGGCGGCGCCCAGATCGCGGCCGCTTGCACCCTGCCCCCGGACGGGAGAAGCGAGGGCTCCGGCGGGTTGTCCGGGCGGCGGGGCCCGCGGCCCCCCGAGGAGGCATGATGGAGAACGGTGCGCTGGACAGTGATCTCGATGGGATCCAAGCAGTGCTGAGCCGGCGGGCGCTGCTGCGCGGCGCGGCGGCCCTCGGCGCCGGGGCGCTGACCTTCGGGCTGCCGGGCCTCGCCGCGGCCGGCACCCTGCGGTCCGAGACCGTCGAGGTCGAGGCGGGCTACCGCTACCACGCCTCGTGGACCGACAGCGCGGGGCGCGGCCACGAGGTCCGGGCGCGCCTGCCGCGGGCGGCCACCGACGCCGACCTCGACGCGCCGCTGCGCTTCCCGCTGCGGGCCTCGACTGACGCCCAGGTGCAGGCCCTGCGCCAGTGGTCGCGCGGGCTGCCGGCCGGCGTGCGCCTGATCATCCTCGAGCAGGACCGGGATTCGCTGAAGTACACGGTCGAAGCTCCGACCTCGGCGGTCGCGCAGCGCACGCTGAACGAGGCGGGCGAGGTCGCTTTTCGGGCGCTCAAGCAGTTCGCCAAGCAGAACGGCTTCTTGGTCGACCGCAGCCGCCTCGTGCACGCCGACTACCCGCGCGAGATCCGCAGCTCGGCCGGGCCGCTCGGCCCCCTCGCCGAGGCGATGAGCGAGGGCCTCGCCGCCGAAGGCCCCCGGGGTTTTGCCAAGAAGGCCTTGGCCTTCTGCCAATCGATCCCCTACGAGATCCGCAAGACGGGCAAGGACGCCGGCTTCCGCCGCCCGATGTCGGTGCTCGTGCGCAACCGCGGCGACTGCGACGGCAAGGCGGCCCTGTTCTTGGCGCTGCTGCGGGCCCGCCACGGCAACCTGCCGATGGCCGTGATCATCGTGCCCGGGCACGCCCTGGTCGGGGTGGGCCTCAAGCCGCTGAGCGGCGAGCAGACCGTGCGGGCCGGCGGCGAGCAGCTGGTGGTGATGGAGCCGGTGGGCCCGGCCCTGCTGCCGATCGGCCAGCCAGGTGAGTTGTCAAAGAGCGCGCTGCGGGCCGGCGAGCACGACCTGTTCTGGGTGCCGGTGGCCTGACTGTGGGTGGACGCGGCCTGCGGCGACGGGCTCGCCCAGGGCCGGCGCGGGTCGGGGCCACCGCTCTCGCCGCGGGCGGCTGGGCCCGCACATCGCTCAAAACCATGGCCCCCAGCGTGCATTGCCGCCGGCGCGCGCCGCCTCGGCGCGGGCCCGGGGGCTGCGCGCCGCGGCGGTGGAGCGCTCAGCCGCAGCTGACCCGGCCGCCCCGCAGCACGCAGGTGGACTGGCCGCCGGTCTCGGGCACCTGGACCGACGCGGTCATCGGCACCTGGCCCTCGAGCACGAGCTGACAGGCGCCCGGCCGGATCGCCGCGAAGCGGGCCACGGTGTCGCTGCCTGACAGCCGGCTGCGCCACTGGTCGGCCCCGCAGCGCAGCGCGACCTCAGCGATGGGGACGTCGCTGTTGAGGCGGACGGTGTAGGCGACGAGGCCCGCGCCCGGCGCAGAGGCCGGGGGCTGCTCGCCGCAGAGCCCGGCGGTCAGGCGCGCGACGTAGGCCAGCTCGGCGTCGCCCGCCGCCCGCTCGGTGGCCGCGTAGACCGCCGCCGCCTGCGCGCAGGAGCGGTCGCCCAGCGACCAGGCCAGCAGCAGGTCGGACCACCGCATCAGCGCCTGGGCCTTGTGCAGGTTGTGCGGGTCGGCCGCCAGCAGCGCGGCCACCGGGGCGGCGAAGCGCTCGGTCTCGCGGGCGCCGGTGGCCGGGTTGGTGTAGCGCGCGACGAGCTGCAGCTGCTGGTCGCGGCCGGCCCCGCGCACCTTGAGGTCTTGCAGGAAGAGCTGGGTGGTGCCCGCCGCGAAGTGGATGGGCTGGACATCGGCGGCCACGGTCGACGACTCTTCGCCATAGAAGCGCTGCATCGCGAGGTCGGTGGGCAGCTCGAGGGCGAACTGCACGTCTTCGGCCACCGTGTGCACGAGCGAGGCGAAGCCCGCCCCGAAGATGCGGTCGACCACGACCTCGCTGCCCAAGTAGACATACGAGCCCCGGCTGCGCTCGGTGAGCGTGTCGAGCACCGCGTCGTTGAACTCGCGCCCGACGCCGACCGCGGTCACCCGCAGGCCGTGGTCGTCGTAGTGGCGGGCCGCGGCGGCGAGCAGATCGGGGTTGACGCTGCCCTCGTTGAGGAAGGCGTCGGTGAGCAGCAGCACGCGGCGGGCGCGCCCGGCCGCGTCGGTGCGGCGGCTCTGGATCGCGTAGGCGGCGCTCAGGCCGCCGTTGAGGTCGGTGGCCGAGCGGGGGCGGATGCCGCGCACCTCGGCCTTGAGCTGCTCGAGGTCGTCGCGGCCGACCACGAAGCTCTCGACCGGGGCGCAGACCTCGCTGTCGAAGAGCACCAGATCGACCCGATCCCCGGTCACGAGCTGGTCGAGCGCGAGCAAAACGCCGCGCTGGACGTATTCCATGCGCCCATCGGCGGCCATCGAGCCCGAGCGGTCGACCACCAGGCTCAGATCGAGGGGCGGGCGCGGCGGGCTCGCGCCCCGCACCGCCAGGGCCACCGAGAGCGTGTCGCCCTGCTGCTCGGCCGCGCCCAGCACGCTGAACGCGCCGCCCGTCGACGCGGCGGTGTCAAAGGTGAAGTAGTTGAGCAGCTCGTGGGGGCGGACCTGGCCGGTGGTGAAGGTCGCGCCGCGCTCGACCGCCCACAGCAGCCGCTGCGCGCTGGCGAGGCTCATGCTGTCGTCGTTGCTGAGGAAGACCGTCGCCCCCCAGTCGAGGCGCGGGGTGGGCGGGGGCGGCGGGCTGGGCGCGGCCTCGGCCTTCTTGTTGCTGTGCGGGCGGCGGGCCGCGTAGCCATCAGCGGCGGGCTTGGCCTCTTCGACCGGCGCCTCGGCGGCCGGCGCGGCGGCCGGCGGCGGGGCCGGGTCGGGGTGCGGCGCGGCGGGCGCAGCGTCCGCCAGCGGCTGTGCGGCGGGCGCCACCAAGCCCCCCGTGGCCGGTGCGGGCGTGGGCGGGGGGCCTGCGGGGGCCGCTGCCCCGCTGCCGACCGCCCCCGGCGCCACCTCGGGCTCGGCGCTGAAGTTGCCGTCTTGGGCGACCGGGCCGTCGGCCGTGCTGTTCGACGCCAGGTCGCCCTGGGCCGGCGCGCGGTCTTCTTCTGCGCCGCGGTAGCGGGCCCGCGGGGGGGCGGCGATGTCTTTGCGCTTGGGCGCGGCGGTCGTCGCGCCGCTGCCCTTCGTGCCGACCGCGCCGCTGCCCTCGGCGCCGCCGCCCCCGCGGGCCCCGACCGTCTTGTGCGGCGGGGTGGGGCGGGCGCCGCAGTCGCGGCGGACCATCGGGGTGCTCGGGCCCGGTCGCGCGGGCGGCGCGGGGATCGGCGCCCGGGTCGCCGCGACGGTGGAGATGAGCCCCACATCGGCCGGCGGGCTGATCGGCCGGGCGCCTGCGCCGTCATCGCCCGGGGGCGGCGGGGGCCCGTCGGCCGGGGTCGGCGCGCAGCCGGTCAGCAGCGGCAGCGTGGCGAGGGTGAGCAGCGGGATCATCCACTTCATGGGGACCTCTGGGCGGGTGGGCGCCCCAACGCGGGCCGGACCCTGAGCTTACACCCGACCGGCGGTCGCGGGTCGGTCGCGACACTGACTATCTGTATAGTGTGTCGACGCCGATTGGTCAACGGGCTCCCCTGTAGAGATTTTTCTGAGGCCAGCACTGGACGCAAAGACCCCTGTCTGGTTATTCAGTGCGCATGAGCACCACCGACACCGCCCCTCCGTCCCCCTCCGCCCCTGACAGCG
>JBJONS010000810.1:0-5253 GCA_046051725.1 Pseudomonadota bacterium
CTCGCCGAGCATGGTGTAGGTCCGCTCGTCCTGGAACATCGCCCAGACCGCGCTCTGCTTGTCGTTCGTGTTGCCAAAGGTGATCGCGTCGGTCGGGCAGGCCTGGGCGCAAGCGGTGAGCTTGAGCAGGGCCTTCTCGGGCACGATCTCTTTGTTGTCGCGGTACTGGTCCTTGGCCCCCCGCAGGCGCTGGATGCAGAAGGTGCACTTCTCCATCACGCCCACCTCGCGGGTGCTCACGTCCGGGTTGAGCATCAGGTGGAAGCTCTCGGGCCACCGGAAGTTGTGGTAGTTGAAGCGCCGCGCGGTGTAGGGGCAGTTGTTGCCGCAGTACCGGGTGCCCACGCAGCGGTTGTAGACCATCGCGTTGAGGCCATCGAGGTTGTGGTAGGTCGCGAGGACCGGGCACACACCTTCGCAGGGCGCGTGGCTGCAGTGCTGGCAGATCACCGGCTGGAAGCGGATGTCGGGCTGCTCACCCGTGCCTTCCCAATAGCGGGAGAGGCGAATCCAACCCATGTGGCGGCCCTTGCGGACCTGGTCAGGGCCGACGACCGCGGTGTTGTTCTCGGAGAAGCAGGCCGTCTCGCAGGCGCCGCAGCCGGTGCACCGGTTGAGATCCACCGCCATCGCGAAGCGGTAGGTGGGGTGCTCGGGCTCGGGGTACATGTCGGTCAAGCCCGCCGCGGTGACGCGGGGGTCGATCGGCACGTGGTGGGCGGGGACGATGGACGCCGGGCCGGTGCCCTTGCCGAGATCGTTGACGCTGACCGCGAAGTTGACGCCGCGGCCGTCGGTGTTGATGTGGCCAAGGTAGGGGTGCAGGTTGGGACCGGCGGCCTTGGCCACAGAGGCCTTGGCCTGGACCAGCTGCAGCTCGCCGGACTCGTCGAACTTGCTGGCGATGAGGTTCGCCGGGTTGGCGCCCCACTTGGTGTACCGGCCGCCGCGCTGGTGGCCGTTGCCCATCACGACCGCGACGACGTCTTCGCGGATGCCCGGGCTGGCGAACCAGCCGACCTCGATCGCGCCGACGTCGGTCTTGACGCTGATCTTGTCGTCCTTGGTCAGGCCCAAGGACTCGGCGGTCTTGGGGTGGATCTCGGCCCAGGTGCCCCAGGTAAACGAGCTCAGCGGCTCGGGGATCTCTTGCGCCCAGGGCTTGTTGGCGTGCCGGCCGTCGTAGACGAAGGGGTGGGGGAACAGCACGAGGCTGAGGTTGCCCGCGCCGGCGAGGGCCGGAGCCGCTGCGCCCGCCGCCGCCTGCAGGACCACCGAGGCGCCCTCGCGGGGCAGGGTCTGGAACCAGCCGCCGCGCTGGAGGCTCTCAACCCAGAAGGCCTCAAAGGAGCCGGACATGCCGGCCTTGGGCCAGACCACCCCGGCCCACCAGCTCTTGAGGTAGGCGAGGAAGTTCTCGGCGTCCAAGCCGAGCACCTTCGGCGCGACCGGAGCGGGCGGGGCGACCGGAGCCGCCACCGGATCCACCGGCGCGGCTGCAGCACCAGCCGCGGGAGCAGCGACCGCAGGCGCAGCTGCCGCGTCGGCGGGCGCCGCGTCGACGGGCGCCGGCGTCGCAGCCACCGGGGGCGTCGCGAGGCCCAGGCCCTTGGCCAGGGTCAGCACGGTGTCGCCGAGCTGCTGGGTGTCCTTGAGCGGGCGCATGGTCGCCTGCTGCAGGGTGTGCCAGCCGCTGCGCGCCTCGGCGTCGCCCCAGCTCTCGAGCGTGGTGCCGCCGGGCAGCACGATGGCGGTCGGGGTGAGCGAGTCGTTCGCCTCGTTGGCGAAGGAGATCACCGTCGCCTTGGCCAGCGCGTCGGCCGCCTTGACGTCAGCCGGAAGGGTGAAGGCCGGGTCCGCGCCGTCGAGGAAGAGGACGCCGACCTTGCCCTCGTTGAGGCGGGTGAAGAGGTCCACGACCTGCTGGGCGCTGGCCTGGCTCGCCACGTTCGAGGTCTGCCCGAAGTAGACCGAGGTGCCGATGTTGCCGGCGACGTCGTTGAGCAGGAGCGTGGCGACCGCGAGCGCAGTCGGGTTGGCGGCGGTGTGCGCGCCACCGGGCATCACGACGCTGGGGTTGGCGGCCAGCCAGCCGACGACCTCGGCGACGCGCTCTTTCTTGAGGCCCGCGGCGGTGATGAGCTCGTCGGCGTTGACCGCAGACAGCGCCGTGGCGGCGAGGCCGGCGTAGCCCTTCTTCTCGGCGAGGAGCTTGGCGATGGCCAGCGCGACGCCCGCCTCGCTGCCGGGGACGGCCTGCAGGTGCAGGTCGGCCACGCAGGAGGTGTTGCCGATGCGGGGCTCGACGCAGACGGTGCGGCTGACGAAGCCGCCGACCTTGGGATCGCGGCTCGCCGCCCAGCTCTGGCGCAGCTCGACCGCGCCCCAAGTACTCAGGAACTCGGCGCCGAAGCTCAGCACGGTGTGCGCGCCGCTGAGATCGTAGGAGGGGACGGTGTCCTTGCCGAAGACCATCTTGGTGGCCGCGCGCAGCGAGGCGACGCCGCTCACCGGCTCCCAGAACAGCGCCTTGCCGCCGAGCGCGCCCATGAAGGACTCGATCAGCGCGCCGGTCGCGCCCGTGCGGGCGTGGCCAAGCCAAGCGACCTCTTTGCCTGCGGCCTTCGCGGCCTTGATGGCCTCGACCGCCGCAGCCTGGGCGTCGGGCCAAGCCTTCGGCTGCCCGCCGACCATCGGGCCGGCGAAGCGGTCCGGGCTGTAGGTGCTCTGCAGGCCGGCGAGGCCCATCGCGCAGAGGCGCCCGTTGTTGGCCGGGTGCTGGCGGTTGCCCTCCAGCTTGATGATGCGACCCTCGCGGTTCTTCGCCTCAACGCCGCAGTGCGCCGAGCACTCGTTGCATTGGGTGGCAAACCAGGTCGGGAGACCGGGGACGATCTGTTCGGGCTGCACCACGTAGGGCAGCACCTTCTCCATCGGGACCCGGGGGTCGCAGGCGACCGCACCAGCGGCCGCCGAGACACCTGCGACCTTCATGAAGTCGCGTCGGTTCAGCATGGTCATCTCAAGCTCCGAAAGCGTTCACTGGTGGCAGGTCCAGCAGTCTTTGAGCTCGGCGCGGCGAAGCTCAGCCTGCGCGCCGTAGTTCTCGTCGACCTTGGGGTGGTTCTCGTGACAGTTGAGGCACCAACCCATGGTGAGCTCGCCGGTCCGGTAGGCGACGGTCATGTCGTCCTGCACCTGGCCGTGGCACTCCTGGCACTGCACGCCGCCTTTGACGTGCCGCTTGTGCGTGAAGTACACGAAGTCAGGCTCATCGTGGACCTTGACCCAGGGGATGGGCTCACCCTTGTCATGGTACTCTTGCAGGGTCGCGAGGGCCTTGAGCGCCTCTTCGGACCGCCCCTCTTTGGGCACGTACTTGTGGCAGTTCATGCACGTCGAAGAGGTCGGCACGCCCGCGTGCTTGCTGCGCCGCGCGTTGAAGTGGCAGTACTCGCACTCGATCTTCAGCGTGCCGGCGTGCAGCTTGTGGCTGTACGCGATCGGCTGCTCGAGGACGCCCTCGGCCCCCACCGCGCCGTACGCGACGCGCTCGTTGTCCCAGGACCGGTTCGGGTCCGAGAGCAGCGGCGAGGGCGGCGGGAGGAGGAATTTCTCACCGAGGGGAAAGGTCTCTTCCGTCGCGGTGTTCGGATCTGCGTGGCCGCTGTTCGCGACGACTGCGATCAACGTCGCCGCGACCGAGATCGGCGCGACGAAGAGGATTGCCCGCTTCCACTGAGCCATTGCGTTGCCCTTTGGATGCCCGGGGGTGGTCCCGGTGGGGTTGCGTGCCGCGCCCTCGGGCGCGGGGACGTGTTGATGGGGAGGATGAAGCCACACGCGGGCGGTGAGCGGTCGGCGCCCGTCAGAGAGGACGGGCCTTGCCGACGGCACCGCTGGTCACGATGAAGCCGAGCGATTGTGCGAGGGCGGTGCCTAATGCGCCCACACAGGGGCCACAAGGCGCACCTGCGGGCAGCTTGACGGACCTTACAGCTTGCAGACGATCCGCTCGCGGAGAGCCCGCCGTCGAGGCTGCAGCTCGGCGGAGACTGGAACTGCACGGAGGCAGCGGCCGCCGGCTTGACCCGCTCCCCTGTTGAGCGGCGGGCTGATCCGGATCAGGCGCCTGCCGCCGGGCAGTGATCGGCGCCGGGCTTGCCCGCGATGGAGCGCGGCGCGAGGGCAGGGGGTTAGGCCGGACCTCCGACCTGCTCTGCGGAGGCCGCCGTGCCCTTGACCCGCTGGTGGCGCCGCTGCGGAGCCGCGCTCTTCGCCCTCGCCCTCGCTGGATGTGGCGCCCCGGAGCCTGCCCCTGCGGCCGCGCCGCCCGCAGCAGTCGACGCCGCTCCGCCGGGCGGCCCGCGCGGCGACGCGGGGTCGATGGGGGCCGCCGCTCCTCCTGCCGCTGCTCCTGCTGACGCTGCTCCTCAAGCCGCGCCGCCATCGGACGCCGGCGGGCCGGATCCCCGGGCGATGTACGCGGGCTGCGTCGAGCGGGTGGAGGGCCCCTCCACCGCGGGAGAGTGCAGCGCGGACGCCGGCTGCGCGACCGCGGGCTGCGGCGGCGAGCTCTGCGTCAGCGCGGCGACCGCCGCGGCGGGCATCGCGACCACCTGCGAGCAGCGCCCGTGCTTCGCGGCCCTGGACCGCTGCACGTGCCAAAGCGGGTCGTGCGTGTGGACCGTCAAAGACAGCCTGCCCGCGACCCCGCCCCACGCGCGGCCGGGGCTCCCGCCGCGCACCAGCGCGCCGTCCCCATGAGCGTGCGGATCACCGGCGGCGCGCTCCGCGGGCGGGTCGTCGAGGTCCCCGACGCGGACGACCTGCGTCCCACGCCGAGCATGGCCCGTGAGGCGCTCTTCTCGATGCTCGGGCAGCGCCTCGACGGCTGGCGGGTCGTCGACCTCTGCGCAGGCAGCGGCGTGATGAGCCTCGAGTTCGCCAGCCGCGGCGCCCAGGTGGACGCCTGCGAGCGCAACCCCAAGACCGCGCGGCACCTGCGGGCGACCTTCGCCCAGCTCGGCGCGCAGATCACCGTCCACGTGGGCGAGGCCGCGGCGCTGCTCGGCGCGCTGCCCGCCGGTCCGGCGCTGGTCTACCTCGACCCGCCCTTTCGCCAAGACCTCATCGCCTGGCTCGCGCTCGGCGCGTCGCTGCAGCCGCAGCGGCTGATCCTCGAACACCCGACGACCCTCAGCCCGCCCCGCGAGGCCGGGGCGCTGGTGCTCGACCGGCGCCGCACCTACG
>JBJONS010000811.1:0-6368 GCA_046051725.1 Pseudomonadota bacterium
GCGCCCCGCGCCCGTCGATGAGGCGCCGACCCGCTTGGTGCACGCCGCTGCTGGGATCGACCTCGACGAGAGCGTCCTCGACCTCGACACCATCGACCTGCCCGTCGAGGGCGGCCCCGCCGAAGACCCGCCGCTCGCGGCCTGGGATCTGCGGCGCCCGCCCAGCCGCGCGCCCTCGGGCGTGCCGGCCCAAGACGACGACACCCAGCGCACCGACACCGACACCGACGCCTCCGCCCGCGCCGCGGACGACTGAGCCGGGCCGCGCTGCCCGACGCTCCGCCCTCTCCTGCGCCCTCCGCTGCGCCCTCCCCTGTGCTCTCCCTTCCCCCGCGCCTCCCCGCCTCCGCCCTCGCTGGAGCCCGACATGACCCAGGCCCGCCCCACCCGCGCCATCGGCATCGACCTTGGCACGACCAACTCCTGCGTGTCGATCATCGAGCACGGCGATCCGCTCGTGATCCCCAACGATGAGGGCAGCCGCACCACCCCCTCGGTGGTCGCCTTCACCAACGATGGCGGTCGCCTCGTCGGCCAGATCGCCCGGCGCCAGGCCGTCACCAACCCCGAGCGCACGCTCTTCGCGGTCAAGCGCTTGATCGGGCGCAAGTTCACCGACGACGCCACCCAGCGCACCCGCGGCTTGGTGCCCTACGACATCGTGCCCTCCGAGAACAACGACGCCTGGGTGCGGGTCAACGGCCAGGCCTACTCGCCGCCCCAGATCAGCGCGATGGTGCTCGAGAAGATGAAGGGCATCGCCGAGGCCTACCTCGGCGAGACGGTCGACAAGGCCATCATCACCGTCCCCGCCTACTTCAACGACAGCCAGCGCCAAGCCACCAAGGACGCCGGCCGCATCGCCGGCCTCGAGGTGCTGCGCATCATCAACGAGCCGACCGCGGCGGCGCTGGCCTACGGCCTCGGCCGCAAAGAGCGCGAGAAGGTCGCTGTCTTTGACCTCGGCGGCGGCACCTTCGACGTCAGCATCCTTGAGATGGACGGCGGCGTCTTCCAGGTGCGCAGCACCAACGGCGACACCTTCCTCGGCGGCGAAGACTTCGACAACCTCATCGTGGAGTGGCTGCTCAACGGCTTCCTCGAGGACGAGGGCATGGACCTGCGCGGCGACAAGGTCGCCATGCAGCGCCTCAAAGAGGCCGCCGAGAAGGCCAAGCACGAGCTGTCCAGCGCCGACGAGACCGACATCAACCTGCCCTTCTTGGCGGTCGGCCCCTCCGGCCCGGTCCACCTGCTGCGCAGCATCACGCGCCGCGAGCTCGAGGAGCTGGTCGAGCCCCTCATCAGCCGGCTCGAGGGCCCCTGCCTCGCCGCGCTCAACGACGCGCACCTCGACCCGAGCCAGCTCGACGCGGTGCTGCTGGTCGGCGGCATGACCCGCATGCCGCGGGTGCAGCGCAAGGTCCAGCAGATCTTCGGCAAGGCGCCCGAGCGGGGCATCAACCCCGACGAGGTGGTCGCGGTCGGCGCCGGCATCCAGGCCAGCGTGCTCAGCGGCGAGGTCAAGGACGTCCTGCTCATCGACGTCACCCCGCTGAGCATGGGCATCGAGATCGCCGGCGGCGTGATGGAGCCGATCATCCCGCGCAACACGAACATCCCCTGCCGAAAGAGCAAGGTGTTCACCACCGCCCGCGACGGCCAAGACATGGTCCGCGTGCACGTCGTGCAGGGCGAGCGCCCGATGGTCGCCGACAACAAGAGCCTCGGCAAGGTCGAGCTGCACGGCCTGCCCCCGGCGCCGCGCGGCGTGCCCGAGATCGAGGTGACCTTTGAGCTCGACGCCAACGGCATCATGCACGTGCGCGCCAAGGACCTCGGCACCGGCCGGGCCCAGACCCTGCGGATCGTGAGCAGCAGCGGCCTCAGCGACGCCGAGGTCGAAGAGATGGTGCGCCAGGCCGAGCTCTACCGCGGCGAAGACGAGCGCCGGCAGCTGACCGCCGCCACGCGCAACCAGCTCGACGGGCTGCTCTACAACACCCAGCGGTCCTACGAAGAGTACGGCGCCGAGCTGAGCGCCGCTGCCCGCGCCGAGGTCGAGGACGCCCTGCGAGCCGCCGAGGACTCCCTCGACAGCGGTGATCTCGACCTGATCAGCGCCGCGCACGACCGGCTGTTCAACGCGGCCCAGCTGCTCGCCGAGGCCATCTACGGCGACATCCGCGACCAGCTCGACGCCGAGGCCGCCGGCGGCGCCAGCGACGACGAGCTCCTCGACGACCAGGGCTGAAGAGGGGCCGGCCCCGCGCAGAGCCGGCGCAGCGGACGCCCGGAGCGCCGCGGGATAGCCCGCGCAACCCCGGCGCCCGGGACGCCCCGCCCTCGGAGGAGCCGTGCCCACCCGCGACTACTACGCAGTGCTCGGCGTGAAGCGTGACGCCAGCCCCGAAGACCTCAAGAAGGCCTACCGGGCCCTGGCCATGCAATACCACCCCGACCGTCGGCCGGGCGATGAAGAGGCGGCCCGGCGCTTCCGCGAGATCACCGAGGCCTGGCAGGTGCTCTCGGACCCCGAGCAGCGCGCCCGCTATGACAGCCTGGGCCCGCTGTTCCGGGCCGACGGCAAGCCGCCGACGCCCGAGGACCTCAACGCCTACGTCGCGGGCACCTTCGCCAACCTGTTCGGCCGAAAGAAGCGCGAGAAGGGCGAAGATCTCAAGTACACCCTGTCGCTGAGCCTCGAAGAGGTCGCCACGGGCTGCGTGCGCGAGGTCAGCCTGCGCCGCCGCACCCGCTGCGGGGCCTGTGAGGGCAGCGGCGCCGACCCCAAGCAGGGCCGCAAGGCCTGCGCCCCCTGCAAGGGCTCGGGGCGCTCGCCGACCCGGGTGCTGCTGCGCACCGACTGCCCCCACTGCGACGGGCGGGGCTGGGTCAAGACCGCCGACTGCCGCAGCTGCGAGGGCCGCGGCGCCCTCGATCTGAGCGAGCTGCTCAAGATCCGGGTGCCCGCGGGCGTGGCCAACGGCCAGAAGCTCAAGATCAAGGCCAAGGGCGACGAGCCCAAAGACGGCGGCGCGCCGGGCGACCTGCTGGTGCTGCTCTCGGTGGCCGAGCACGCACTGTTCCGCCGCCGGGGCCTCGATCTGCTGTGCGAGGCGCCCCTGCTGTTCACCGAGGCGGCGCTCGGCTGCGAGCTGCAGGTGCCGACGCTCACCGGCGTCACCGCGATCCGCATCCCCGCCGGCACGCCCTCGGGCCGCATCTTCAAGCTCAGCGGCCGCGGCCTGCCCGAGGCCGGCGGCAAGGCGGTCGGCGACCTGCAGGTCAAGGTCGTGGTCGAGGTGCCTCCGGCGCTCGACGCCGAGGCCCGGGCCGCCCTCGCCCGCCTGCCTGGCGTGTTCACGGCCCGGCAGCACCCCGCCCGCCAGCAGTGGGACGAGGCGCTGTCGGCCCGCCGCCCCTCCGGAGACCGCCCGTGACGCTCCGCGCAGCCCGCCCCGCTCCCGGCGCCGCCCCCGCCCGACGCCCCGGGGGGCACCTCCCGGCGCTCCTCCCCCGCCTCCCGCTCCTGCCGCTGCTCGCCGCCCTGCTCCTCCTCCTCACCTGGACGGGCGAGGCATCGGCCGGAAAAGGCGGCGCGAAGGCCGGTGATCCGCCCGTGGTGGTCGAGCGCGCCGTCACGCTCGGCGTGAAGGATCGCCTGGCCGGCCTCGCGCTGGTCGAGGCCGCGGCCACCAACAAGGCCGAGCCCGACGTCATCCCCTGGGCGTCGCTCTACGCGGGCGAGCTGCGGCGCCTCATCGGCGACAGCACGGTGGCCAAGGCGTGGTTTCAGCGGGTCGTCGCCGAGCACGCCGACAGCGGCCTCAAGGACGCCGCCAGCTTGGGCCTCGCGCTCGTCAACGCCGAAGACGGCCCCTCGGGCAACGTGATGGCGACGCTGCAGCTCATCGCCGACAAGAACGTGCCGGCCAGCATGAACGCCGACCGCTACCGGGTGCTGGCCCGCGACGCCGCCGACCAGGGCAGCAACCCGTCCAAGGTGCGCGAGTACGTCAAGAAGGCCCTCTCCTACGCCGAGGGCGACCCCGCCCAGGTCGCGAAGATCCGCGGCAGCCTCAGCGACCTGCTCTCGGCGGCCCAGACCGAAGAGATCGCCGCGGCCACCGGGGGAAGCCCGGTGAACAACGAGCTGGACGCCTTCCTGCGCATCAAAGAGGCGATGCGCTCGGGCCGGGCCGGCGAGGCCCAGCGCCAGGGCGAGCAATTCCTGACCACCTGGCCGACCAGCCCCAAGGCCGCCGAGGTCAAGCTGCTGCTCAAGCGGGCGGCCGGGGGCGACAAGACGGTCGCCGGCAAGGTGGGCGTGATCATCCCGATGAGCGGCCAGTACGCCTCGGTCGGCAAGCAGCTGCGGCAGGTCATCGAGCTGGCCAACGAGCGCAGCGGGGGCCACCTCGAGCTGGCCTTCGTCGACAGCCAGCTCCACGCCGGCAAGATCGGCGCGGCGGTCGAAGAGCTCGTGGTCAACCAGGGCGCCGTGGCGCTGCTCGGCCCCCTGCTCAAAGAGGACGTGGCCGACGCCACCCGCACCGCCCAGGGCCTCGGCGTGCCGATGGTCACGCTCAGCCAGGGCGAGGACGCGACCAAGGCCGGCGACTACGTGTTCCGCGGCTTCTTGTCGGTCGAGGAGCAGGTCGCGGCGCTGGTCGAGCACGCCATGAAGGACCGCAGCTTCTCGCGCTTCGCCGTGCTCTACCCGAGCAACGGCTACGGAGACACCGCCAACGAGGCCTTTTTGAGCGAGGTCAAGGCCCGCGGCGGCACCGTGGTCAGCTCGATCAGCTACGCCGCCGACGCCCGCGAGTTCCTCGGCCCGGCCCGCAAGCTGCGCGGCGGCCGGGCGAGCTCGGACGGCAGCCGGCCGAGCGCGCCGCTGGCCGTCGACGTGGACGCCATCTTCATCCCCGACAACGCCGCGACCGCGCCCCTGGTCGCCAGCGCGCTGGCGTATGAAGAGTTCCCGGTCGGCAGCTTCCGGCCCGGCCGCGGGGTGCGGCCGATCGTGCTCATGGGCCTCAACGGCTGGAACAACCCCAAGATCGTCGAGGCGGGCGGCCAGTACATGCGCCGCAGCGTCTTCGTCGACGCCTTCGATCCGGGCCTCGACACCGGCGCGGTCACCGCCTTCGTCACGACGATGGAGAGCGCCACCGGCCGCACGCCCCGCGTGGTCGACGCGCTGGCCTGGGACTGCACCCGCTTGTTGAGCCTCGCCGTGCTCGCTGGAGGTGCCGACCGCGACGCCATTCGCAAAGAGCTGGGCCAGGTGGTGCTGCGCGATCCGGTAGCCGGCGGCGCCCGCTTCGGGGAGGATCGAGAGGTCGACCGGGCGCTCACCGTGTTCAGCCTCGAACCCTCGGGGATCCGCCCCTGGGCGCCGAGCCTGCAAGAGCCCTGAGCGCCCGCCGCTCGCCCCCGGAGCCCCCGGGGCCGCCGAGCGCCTCCCCTCCACCCCCAAGCGACCATGCCCGACCGACCAATGCCGGCCGACGCGGAGCCCCCCTCGCGGCGCTCCCCGCCGGCGGACCGTGAAGACCTCCACATCGCCGCCCTCCTCCGTGGGCGCCCGCTGGTCGGGCCGCAGCCCCAGCTCGACGTGGGCGACGACGTCGCCATCCTCGCCGACGGCACCGTGATCGGCGCCGACATGTTGGTCGAGGGCGTGCACTTTGACGCGCGCCTGAGCCCAGCCGACGTCGGCTACAAGGCCGTGATGGTCAACGCGAGCGATCTGGGCGCCACCGGCGCCCGCCCCGCTTGGATGACCCTGTCCCTGGCGCTGCCGCGCGACGGCGCGCCTGGCTGGGTCGAGGCCTTCGCCGTGGGCCTGCACGAGGCCTGCGCCGCCCTTGGGGTCCGCTTGGTCGGCGGCGACACCACCGCCTCGCCCGGGCCTGTGGTCGCGTCGATCACGATGGGCGGCCGCCTGGCCCACGGCCGCGCCCTGCGGCGCAGCGACGGGCAGGTCGGTGATCTGCTCGCCGTGACCGGCGTGCTCGGCGCCGCTGCGGCGGGCTTCTTCGGGGCCGACGCCGACGCCGCCTGGCTGCGCCGCCCCCGCCCGCCGGTCGAGCTGGGCGCGGCCCTCGCCGCGATCGACGGCGTGCACGCCATGATGGACCTGTCCGACGGCCTTGCCCGCGATCTCGCCCGCCTCGGCGCGGCCAGCGGCAGGGGCGCGCGCGTGTCCGCCGCCGCCCTCCCAGTCGCGCCGGCCCTGCCCGCCGGCCCGACTGGGCTCGCCTGGGCCACGGCCTTCGGCGAGGACTACGGCCTGCTGCTCAGCCTCAGCCCCGCGGCCCTGCCGGCCGCCCAGGCCCTGGCGGCCGCCCACGGCGAGC
>JBJONS010000812.1:0-11227 GCA_046051725.1 Pseudomonadota bacterium
CGTCGGCGGGCAGCGCGGCCGCGGCGAGCGCGGGCGGGCAGGGCCAGGCGCCGGCGGCGGCCTCCAGCGCGGCGTCGAGCTCGGCCGGGCTGGGCCGGGCCGCCGGATCCACGGCCAGGGCCGCGGCGACACGCTGGTAGAGCTCGGGCTCGGGCAAGGCGGCCCACAGCCGCCCAGCGGCCTCGAGCCGCCACGCCTCGGGGTCGGGCGCGTCAGCGGGCCAGACCGCCGGGGCGTCGGGGGCCTGCCCGGCCAGCCCGAGGCAGAGGCCCACCGCCGCGGCGTGCACCCGGTCCGACGCGTCGGCCGCGCCGTCGACCCCCGGGCTGGGCTCTGCGAAGGTGGCCCGCACCACGCCATCGTCGCCAAAAAACACGCTCGGGCCCCAGGCCGGGGGCGGCGGGAGGCGCAAGACCGCCCGGGCGAGGGCCAGGGCGCCGCCCAGCGGCAGCGGGCCGGCGGCCAGCGCGGCGTCGAGGCGGCCGCCCCGCGGGCGGGGCCCCCGGCGCAGGCTCCACGGGCCGAGCTGCTCGGCGGCCCCAAAACCGGGCGGCGCTGCGGCCGGCGCGTCGATGAGCTGCACCGCGCCATCGCCGCCGCGGGCGGCGTAGATCCAGCCGCCCGGCGCCCAGCCGAGGCAGCGCCCCAAGGCCACGCCGCGCGCGCCCTCGCCCCCCGTGTCCCCGCGCGTGGCCATCGCCGCCCCTCCCCGCGTCCTCCTATTCCGCGCCGCTGGCGCGCGGCCCCTGTCCTGGATCGGGGTCCCGGCGGGCGGACCCGTGCTAGACTCCCCGACCGCGCGCTGCGCGGCCTCCTCCGCGCGGAGCGCCTGTGCCCGACGCCCCCTCCCCGCGCGACGCCCGCCCCTCACCCGCCCCGCGCGGCCGCGCCTGGCCCCACCTCCGGGCCCTGCTCATCAGCGTGCACGTGCTGGCCGTCATCCTCGGCGCGCTCCCAGCGCCCTCGGGCGGCATGAAGCGGGGCGCGTGGCGCGACCCGACGGTCCAGGACGAGTTCGCGGCGTGGCGGGGCCGCCTCGCGGCGGTGGGGGTCGAGGTCGACGCCCAGACCTTCGAAGACCAGCTCTGGGCCTTCGCGACCCGCTTCATGGCGGTCCGCGGGGTGGTGCTCAAGCCCTTCGGCCCCTATTACCGGCACTTTGGCACGCTGCAGACCTGGCGGATGTTCGTCGCCCCGCACCGCTACCCGGCCCGCCTGCACATCGACATCTTCGAGGACGGCCACTGGGTCAATGTCTACGAAGAGCAGCACCCCGGCCCCGACTGGAAGCAGGGCCTGCTCGAGCAGGACCGCTTCCGCTCGGCGCTGTTCCGCTACTCCTGGGCCAGCTACGAGCGCAGCTACCGCCAGTTCGCCGCCTGGATCGCCAAGGCCGCCGCGGTCGACTACCCCGAGGCCACCGCGGTCCGCCTGCGCTGGTTCAAGTACAAGACGCTGCCGCCCGCCGCCGCCGCCGCCGGGGCCACGCCCACCGGTGAGTTCATCATGACCCACGTGGTGCCGACCCATCCTGACGACAAGGGCGCCATCACCCCGCCAGGAACGGCGCCTGGGCCGGCAGACCCGCCCGCCGAGGCCCCATGAGCGCCCAGCAGCCCGGCCTCTGGGCCCGCTGGGTGGGCCTGCTCAGCGCCCGCGAGGCCCCCCACAGCCTCGCCGCGTTTCGGGTCGCAGTCGGCCTCTGCCTCTGGCACGCCTTCGCCAGCCCGCTGATGACGGGCACTTGGTCGTTGATCTGGGTGGATCTCGACCACGGGGGCTACCGCCCGCTCGGGGGTGGTTGGCTGGTGTCGGCGCTGGGCGGCCCGACCCCGGCGGTGGTCGGCGGCCTGCTCGGCTTCGGCCTGCTGCTCGGCCTGAACCTCGTCGTCGGCTTCGCGAGCCGCCTCTCTGCCTTTGTCGCGCTGCAGGTCTTCCTCGCGATCACGAACCTCAACGGGCACACCGGCGGCAGCTACGACGCGCTGATCCCCAACCTGCTCTGGCTGCTGACCCTGGCCGACAGCGGCGCCGGCGCCTCGGTCGACGCGTGGCTCCGCGCCCGCCGCGGGCCGCCCGCGGCCACCCCCGTCACGGTCGCGGCCTGGCCTCGGTACCTGGTCATCGGCCAGCTGCTGACGATGTACTGCTCGTCGGGGCTCCAAAAAGTGGGCGCGAGCTGGATCCCTGGCGGCGACCTCTCGGCGCTCTACTACATCCTCCAGCAGCCCACTTGGCAGCGCTTCGACATGCGGTGGGCCGGGCACATCTTCCCCCTGACCCAGCTCGCGACCCTCGGCACCTGGCTGTTTGAGGTCGGCGCCCCTGCGCTGATCCTCGTGCTGTGGTGGCGCAGGACCCGGTCCCGCCCCGGCCGCCTGCGGGCGCTGGCCAACCGCCTGCGCCTGCGCGACGCCTTCGCGCTCTTTGGCGTCGCCATGCACGTCGGCATCATGATCGTGATGGAGGTGGGGCCGTTTTCGACCGCGAGCCTCGCCTGCTACGCCTGCCTGCTCCACCCCGACGAGTGGGCGGCGCTGCTGCGCCGACGCCCCGCCTCCGCAGCCCCGCTCTCCGCCTGAGGCCGCCGGACCTCACCGGAGCAGGCCCGCGCCCGCGGTCTGTCCCTCAGGCCCGGACGCCCCGGGAGCCCGCCCAGCCGAGGGCCACCCAGCCCGCCAGCAGGTGGAGGCCGCCGAGCGGGGTGACCGCCCCGAGCCAGCGCGGCCCGCCGAGGGCCATCGCCCAGAGCGTGCCGGCAAAGATCACGCCCCCGACGCCAAAAAGGACCCGCGCGGCCCGCGCGCGCCGACGCCCCTGGGCCTCGAGCAGGCTGGCCACCAGGGCCGCGGGGGCGTGCAGCGCGAGGTAGCGGGCGCCGGTGTCCCACCAGGCGAGCTGCTCAGGATCCAGGCGGGCCTTGAGCGCGTGGGCGCCGAAGGCCCCGGCGGCGACGGCGACGAAGCCGAGGGCGGCGCCGACCCACCAGCCCGGCAGGGCCGCGGCGGAGGTGACGGGGGTGGAGGAGGGGCTGGTCATGGGCGCTCCGGACCCGCGCCCATAGCGCGGACGCGGCCCCGGGGCTCAGCGCGCGGCCGCCGCGCCGCCGACGACCTCGCGCAGCGCGCGCCGCAGGGTCTCGGCCGAGATCGGCTTGGCCAAGAAGCCGTCGGCCCCCGCCGCCTCGCTGGCCGCGCGGTCGACCGCGGTGGTGTTGGCGGTCACGACCAAGATCGGCGTGCGGCGGCCGCCGGGGGCCGCGCGCAGGGCCCGGATGAGCGTGAGGCCGTCCATGCCCGGCATGCCGAGATCAACCATCACCACGTCATAGCTGTCGGTGTGGAAGCGGGCGAGGGCCTCTTGCCCATCACCGACCACGGTGGCGCTGTGCCCGTCGCGGGTCAAGAAGGCCTCGATGATCATGCGGTTGATCGGCACGTCGTCGGCGGCGAGCACCCGCAGGCCGCCGGCCGGGCCGGTGCGCGGCTCGCTGTCGCCGATGACCGGCGCGCTCGTCACCCGTGCCCGCAGGCGGGCGGTGAAGGTGCTGCCCTGACCAGGGGCGCTGTCCACGGTCAGGTCGCCGCCGAGCTGGCGACACAGGTGGCGAGAGATGGTCAGGCCCAGCCCCGCCCCGCCAAACGCCCGGGTCGACCGGTCATCTGCTTGGACGAAGGCCTCGAAGATGCGATCCACCTGGTCGGGCGCGATGCCCACGCCGGTGTCGCGCACGCTCAGCCAGAGCTCGAGCTCGTCGCCGTCGGTCCGCCCGCCGCGCAGCTGGATGCGCACCTCGCCCGCGGTGGTGAACTTGACGGCGTTGCTGGCGAGGTTCAGGCCGATCTGGACGAAGCGCTCGCGGTCGAGCAGCAGCAGGGCCGGCAGGTGCGGATCGACGTCGATGTGCAGCTTCAGGCCCCGGGCGAGGGCCAGGGGCTCGGTCAGCGAGCCGACCTCGGCGAGGAGCTCGGCGCTGCGGACCGCCCGCGGGCGCAGGCGCAGCTTGCCGGCGTCGATGGCCGAGAGGTCCAGCACATCGTCGAGCATCGACAGCAGCTGCTGGGCGCTGTCGCGCACGATGCCGAGCTGGGCCCGCTGCACCTCGCCGAGCTGCCCCCGCAGCAGCAGGTCGAGCATGCCGAGCACGCCGTTCATCGGGGTGCGGACCTCGTGGCTCATGTTGGCCAAGAAGCGGCCCTTGGCCCGATCCGCGGCCTCGGCCACCTCGCGGGCGCGGCGCGACTCCTCTTGGGCCCGCCGCAGGGCGTCGACCTGCTCGCCCATGGTCCGCCCCATGCTCACGAGGCGGGCGCCGGACGCGTCGAGCTCGGCCAGGCCGCTCACCAGCGGCTCGTGGTCGTAGCTGCCGCCCTCGATCGCCTGCATCACCGCGTCGAAGCGGACCAGCGGCGCGCTGAGCTGGGCGGCCTGCGCCTGCGCGCGGCGGTAGAGCGTGTAGAAAAACACCACATAAAAACCCAACATGCCGAGGACCATCAGGGCCCCGAGCCGCAGGGTCTCGCGGCGGACCTCGTCGGCGGGCGCCAGCACCGTCGACCGCGGCGCGATGACGAGCAAGCGCCAGCCGGTGCCCTCGACGGTGGCCCAGGCGGCGAGGTTGTCCTCGGTGAGCGTGATCGCGGCCTCGCCCACCGGCGCGCGGCCCATCGCCGCGCCCAGGTCGGCCAGCGCCGGGTTGCGGAACAACGAGAAGGCGTCGGGCTTGAACGTGTCGCGCTTGACCGCCTCGAGGTACTCGTGCTTGCTCAGCTCCGTCACGCCCCAGCCGGGCTCAGCGGCGGCGGGCAGCGCGATCGCGACGCCGTTCTCGTCGACCAGCACGCCGTAGCCGCCCCAGGGGGTCCGCAGGTCGAGCACCTGCTCGATGACCGCGGCGAGGGTCAGGTCGACGCCGACCACAGCGCGCAGCGCGTCGATGTCGTAGACCGGCGCGATGGCGCTGACGATCCAGCCCGCGCCCGCCGGGTCAAGGTAGGCGTCGGTCCACACCACGCCTCGGCTTGGGTTGTGTTGGGCGTCGGCCTCGTAGTAGAAGTTGTACTTGGGGATGTCCATGTTGGACGGGAAGGCGTCCATCACGGTCAGCGCCGGGTAGATGACGTTGAGCGAGTCGGCGGTGTTGATGTACACCTGTCGAATCAACGGGCTGGCCCCTGTGACCGCGACCAGCAGCGGGCCGAGGCGGGCACGGCGGGCGGCCTCGGCGCGGTCGGCGTCCCCGCGGGCCCGGGTGGCCGCGTAGAAGATCGCCGGCTGGCCCGGCCCGCCGTTCCAGAACAAGGCGCCGCTGTCGTGCGCCTGCAGCCCGGCGAGGGCCGCCGGATCGCCGGGCGCGGGCAGGGTCCAGTCCTGGGCGCTCAGCGTCGCAAAGACCTGGGTGAGCTGGGCGACGCCGCGCAGCTGCTCGTCGATGGTGCCGGCCTCGCGCTCGGTGAGGCCGCGCAGCTCGCTGCGGGCCAGCCGCTCCAGCGCGTCGACGTGGGCCTGGTGCGCCCACCAAGCCGCGGCCATGTAGACCGCGACGATGCCGAGCTCGACCACGAGCAGCGGGATCAGCGCGGTGCGCGCGTACGAGCGCCAAATCCAGCGGGCGAGGGGGATCCCCGTCGGGGGCGGCGCGGAGGGCGGGGTCATCTGCGCTCCCGTGCGCGGGGCCCACCGCCACATCGACCGACGCTGGGCAGCCCACGAAGAGGCGCCAGACTATCTGAAGCGGACGAGGCCCACGATCACGTAATCTCCCGGATGTTTGAGGGCCGAGGCACCCCATGCCCGCGGGTCCGCGCCGACCGGCCGCCCCCCGCGCGGGGTAGCCTGCGGGCCATGCCCACCTGTCCCCCCCTTGCGGCGCGCCTCTCTGTGTGGTTCAGCGTTGTCGCCCCGTGCGCCGCGATCGGGCAGGGCTGTCAGGGCGCCGCACCGGCCGGCGCGCCGCTGCGGTCCGCGCTCACCGAGGCGCCGGCGCCGGTCGACGAGGTGGCCCCCGACGGCGCCGATCCCGTCGAGCGCCTCTGGTCGGCGACCCAGCCCCACCGGCTGCGCCTGCAGCTCGCGCCGGCCGACTGGGCGGCGCTGGGGGCCAACGCGCCCAACGAGGCCGAGCGGCCCGGGCTGCTCGGCTGGGAGGGCGGCCAGATCCCCGACGTGCACGTGTCTCTGCGCGGGCGCGAGGGCTCGTTCCTGCCGATCTGGCGCAAGCCCAAGCTCCGGCTGGACTTCAATGATCTGGTCGATAACCGCCTGATCATGGGGCAAAAAGCGCTGGCGATCAACAACTCCGCGGCCGACTGCAGCCTGCTGCGCGACGTCGCCGGACTCGAGCTGTTCCGCCGGGCCGGCGTGCCGACCCCCCGCTCCACGTGGGCCCGCCTGTCGATCAATGACGTCGAGTACGGTGTCCTGCCCATGATCGAGGTGGTCGACGACCGCTTCTTGGCCGCCAACTTCGCGGCGCCCGACGGCAAGCTCTACGACGGAAAGTACGTCTACGACGCCGAGGGCGCGGTGGTGCTGCTCGACCTGCGCCCCGAGACCACCGACCTCTACGAGCAAGAAGAGGGCGAGGACGTCGCGCGCGCCGACCTCTGGGCGGTGACCGAGGCGGCGGCCGCCCACTTCGGCCAGCCGGACTGGATGGCCGCCACCTCGCCCCTGGTCGACTGGCCCGCGGTGCAGCGCTTCCTCGCCGCCGAGCGGGTCGCCGGCCAGGTCGACGGCTACACCCTCAACCGCAACAACTACTTCATCTACGTCGATCCCGAAGATGGCCGGCTCGAGCTCATCCCCTGGGACCTCGACAACAGCTTCCGCTGGGCCGAGGACTGGGGCATGGACTGGGAGGCGCCGATCGGCATCCTCGCCCACGGCTGCCGGGTCGACCCGACCTGCGCCGCGGGGCTCGCCGCCGAGGTCGACGCGCTGGTGCGCACCTTGGAGGCCGAGGACTTCGACGGCTGGGTGGCCGACCAGGCCGCGGCGCTGTCCGCCGCCCAGCCCCAAGACCCCCGCGACCGCTGCAGCCCCGATCGCGTGGCCACCGACCAAGAGACGCTGTTCGCGCGCATGCCGCTGCTGCGGGCCGACGCGCTGGCCAGCTGGGGCACCCGGTGAGGGCCGCGGCGTGCAGCCTGGCCCTCGCGGCCTGCGGCGGGTCTGCGGCCCCCGCGTCCGGCCCGCCCGCCGCGGCCGCCGACGCCGAGATCGTCCAGATCAACGAGCTGGTCAGCGACAGCCGCCTGGCCCTGCCCGACGGCCGCCGCGCCGCGGGCTGGGTCGAGCTCTACGCCCGCGGTAGCGCCCCGGTCGCCCTCGACGGCTGGACCCTGAGCGTCGATCCCGACAGCGACGTCAACCCCGACGCGCCGGCCGTCCCCCTTGACGGGCTCAGCATCGAGGCCGGCGGCGTGCTGCTGCTGCTGCTGCACGGCGATCGCGGGGAGGCGGACCCGGCGTGGCCGCCCCTGCTGCTGGACCGGAGCGGCGGCCTGCTCACGCTGCGCAGCCCCGCCGGCGGTCGGTGGAGCCTGCGCCACCCGGCCCTGGCCCCCGACACCGCGCTCGGCCGCCGGTGGGATGGGTGCGTGGGAGAGGCGTGCTGGCGCGAAGCCCCGTTGGGCAGCCCCGGCCTGCCCAACGGCCCCCAAGCCGAGCCCGCCGAGGCCTTCAGCGCCCGGGGCGATCCGTGGCGCTACACCGCCGGCTGCCCAGACGATGGCTGGGAGCAGCCGGGCTTCGACGACCGCGCCTGGGCCGAGGGGCCCTCGCCGATCGGGGCCGGCGAGGACAGGCTGCGCACCTACGTCGATCTCGGGCCCGAGGGCGCGCGCACCCCGAGCTTCTGCTTCCGGCGGCAGATCGAGGGGCGCGACGGGCTGCGCCGCCTCGAGCTGCAGCTGCGCCGGGATGACGGCGCGCAGGTGTTTCTCGACGGGGTCGAACTGCTGCGCGACGTGCTGCCGCCCGGCCCGCTGGACCGCGGCGCCTACGCCCTGCGCTCGCTCGACGAGGCCGAAGAGGCCGTCTACCGCCGCTTCGTGCTCGACCCGGCGCAGCTGGGCGCCGGTCCGCACACGCTGGCGGTGGCGGTGCACCAGGGCAGCGCCGACAGCGGCGATCTCGCCTTCGACCTCTGGCTGCGGGGCGAGTGAGCCGGGCTGTGCCGGCCGGCCTCAGCGCCGGAGCATGGTCCGCACGACCAGATCGCCCCGGGCCGCCTTGCCCCGGGCGAGGCCGCGGCCGACCACCCGGTGCAGATCACCGTGGTGGAGCCCCCCGGGCAGCTCGACCCGCTCGGGGCCGCTGAGGCCCGGGACGAGCCGCGGGCCGCCGGCGAGGAGCTCGTCGCGGCCGAGCGTGAGCTCGACCCACAGATCCCAGCGGTCGAGGCGGAGCACCTCACCCTCGACCCCCGGCGCCTCGCTGCGCGCCGGCGTGGGCAGCCGGACCTCGAGGGTCAGCAGCTGGCCCTCGGGCAAGATCCCCGGCTGCACCAGGCGGCTGCCCTGGCCCGCGCCGGCCGGCAGCCGGACCGCGCCGCGGCCGACCGGCAGGTCGAGCTCGACGGTCACGCCCGCGGCGGCCTCGTCCAGAGAGAGCTCCACCACGCTGATCATGCCCTCACCCGCCGGCTTGAGCGGGCTGCAGCGGCCGGCGAGCACGCCGGTGCCCTGCACCACCCCCCGCAGCTCGCCGCCCTCGCGGCTGCGCAGGCGGGCCTCTTTGAGGCGGTGCAGCGCGGCCTTGGCGGCGGGCGCGTCCTCTTCGTCGAGGCGGCCCTCGATGGCGGCCTCGAGATCGGCCACGCCGGCGTCCCAGGCCGACAGGGCCTCGTGCACCTCGGCCCGCAGCAGCAGGGCGCGGCCCCGGCCCTCGCGCTCGGCGCCGATCGCCGCGTCGGCCTGGCCGAGCACGCCCAGCGCCGCGTTGGCCTCGTCGAGGGCCTCGGCCGCGCGGCCGAGCTCGATGAGGGTGCGGACCCGCAGCGCGCGGGCGGCCCACGGGTCGGTCGCGCCGGCGGCCGCCTGCGCGAGGTCGTCGAGGGCCCCCCGCAGCTCGCCGCGGGCCCGCCGCTGCACGGCGCGCTCGAGGCGCAGCTCGGGTCCGTCGCCGTTGTGGATGGCGGCGCTCAGATCGGCCTCGGCCTCGGCGTGCAGGCCGAGCAGGGCCCGGGCCCGGGCGCGCTGGCGCAGGGCCGCCCCGGCCAAGGCGCCGTCGCCGAGGCGGGTCAGCGCGGCGAGCGGGCGGCCGGCGCGCAGCAGCACCCCGGCGTCGTCCATCGGCGGCTGATCATCGGCGTGCAGGTCGACCTGGACGAGCAGCGTCGCGTGCGGCGAGCGCAGCGCGGGGCCGCCGACCCCAAAGAAGCCCTGCTCGCGGCGCACCCACCAGTCGCCGGGGCCGTCGACCCGCAGCTCGAGCGCGCGCCAGCGGCCCTCGACCGCGGGCTCGCCCTCGACGTCGAGCGCCAGCCAGCTCAGGCCCTCGACCCGCCGATCCCGGGGGTTGAGGGTCGGGCCGTGCACGCCGACGAGGCTGACCCCGGGGGCCTGGGCGCCGAGGGCCAGCCGCTGGCCCGGCTGCAGCGCGCCCGCGCCCTGCACCCGCAGCTCGACGTAGCCGTCGCGCACCCGCCGGCCGCCGGGCAGGCGGTGCCAGCGGCGCAAGCGCCGGCGGCCCACCTCGAGCTCGAGCGCGAGGCTGGTGAGCAGGGCCACGAGGTCAGGGAAGAGGACCTTGCGCGGGCCCTCGTGGTCCAGATCGAGCACCTGGCCGGGCGCGCCGCCGGGGGCAGGGTCGAGATCGACGCAGAGCGCGCCGCCGGCGTGGTCGATGGCGAAGGGCACCCACTGGTCGCTGCCCCAGAGCTTGCGCATCGGGCCCTCGACCCGGTCGGGCGGGGTCGCGCTGGCCAAGCCAGACGCGAGCTCGCCCATGCGCTGCTGCTCGGTCATCACGTTGGGCTCGGCGTTGGGGCCGGGCTGGCTCGCGCGGATGGGCAGGAAGAACCAGTCGCCGAAGAGCGCGTCCAGGTCGGCGGTCTGGCCGTCGTGGCGGGCGTAGAGGCTGAGCCAGGCCGGGGGCAGGCCGAGCCGGCTGAGCTCGGCGAGGGCCTCGGGGGGCGCCGGCGGGCCGAGGGCGTCGACCAGCCCAGGCTCCATCTGGTTGAGAGCGGCCTCCACACGGTCCCACAGGGCGTCGATCACGGGGTCGGTCGGCGGAGGCGGCGGCGGGGCGCCGCCAGGGCCGCGGGGAGTGGTCGTTACGCGCAAAGGGACCTCGAGAGGGACAAGGGGCCGGCCCCTAGCACGCGCACCCTCCGGCCGCACCGGACCTCAGCCGGTCTTCACCCAGACGACCTCTCCGCGGAGCGCCGCGGGGTAGCTGCGCAGCGGCACCGGGGTCGGGCCGCTGAGCACGGCGCCGTCGAGGTCAAAAGCGGCCCCGTGGCAGGGGCAGAGGAAGCGGCCCTCGCGGAAGGCCACCGGGCAGCCCTCGTGGGTGCAGGCGCGGTCCACCGCGACGAAGCAGCCGGCGGTGGGCTGGGCGACCACGAGCTGCCGGCCGCTGAGGTCGAGGGCCACCCCGCCGCCGACCTCGGCCAGCGCCGGGTTCGCCGCGAGCGGCACCGCCACCCAGCTGGCGTCGAGGGCGTCGGGCGCCTCGGGGCAGGCGTCGGCGCCCGCCCCATCCCCCGCGCCGGCCGCGCTGTCGGCGCCGGACGCCCCCGCCGGCGCGCTGTCTTTGGCGGGCGCGCCGCCGCAGCCGCCGCAGGCCCAGGCGCAGAGGCCGAGGCCGAGCCGCAGGCCGCCCTCGAGCACCGCCCGACGGGAGGGGATGGGCGTGGGCGGGGCGTGGTCGTCGTGCATCGGCGGCTCCGGGGCGCGGCGGTCCCGCGCGCGGGGCTGAGCCTGGAGCAGGCGGGCCGCCGGCGCAAGGGGGCCCGCCCTCAGCCGCCGATGACCAGCTCGACCCCGGTGGCGCCAATGGCGAAGGGGCCCATCAGCGCGCTGTCCACGTCGCCGGCGCTGGCGCCGGGCTGGCCGTCGGCGTCGAGCCGGGCCTTGATCCAGACCTGCTCGGGCCAGCCACCGCCCATCATCGCGTGGCCCTGCTCGAACTGGAAGCTCCAGGGCAGGCCGTCGCGGCTGAGCTTGGCGGTGGCCACCGGCGGCGGCCGCCCCTCGCCGTTGCGGTAGACCATGACGAA
>JBJONS010000813.1:0-7326 GCA_046051725.1 Pseudomonadota bacterium
GCCGCGCAACGGCGGCGCGCCGGCCCCCCTTGGCGCGGGTCGCCAGGGGCCGCGCCGGCCCCTGGCCCGGGGGCCTGGGGGCCGGAGGCCCCCGGCATCCATGACACAAAGACGGTGGTCCGCCGGATCAAGCGCATCGGCGCAAAAGCGCCTGCCGTCACCGACGCCAGCGGCATCAAGCCATCGGTCGCAGCGCCACCCCGACCCGCGGAGCCAGCCCCAGCCAAAAGGGGGGCACCACCCCAACCAAAACGGCGGCGCCAGCGCGCAAAGGGGGGGCGCCAGCCCAACCGGAGGGCCGGCCTTCGGCCGGGCCGCGCAGCGGCCAAGGCGCGCCGCGCCGCGCCCGGAGGAGGGGCGCCGACGGCCGCAGGCCGGCGGGGCGCCTAGGGTTCTCCGCGCCGGAGCTTGCGCCACAGCGTCGTGCGGTCGACCCCGAGCAGGCGGGCCGCCGCGGCCATGTTGCCCTCGGACTGGTCCATCGCGCGCTGGATCGCCCGCTTCTCGAGCTCTTGGAGCGAGACCGGATCGGGCTCGGCGCTGGGCCGGCTGGTCGGCGCCGCCACGTGCTCGGGGCTGATCGGCGCGCCCTCGGGCACGCGGATGAAGGCCAGCCGCAGGACGTTCTCGAGCTCGCGCACGTTGCCGCGCCAGTCGCGGCCGACCAGCTCGGCCAGGGCGTCGGCGCGCAGGGCCGGCGCGGGCTTGGGGCGGCCGCGGTGGCGGGCCTCGTCGGCGAAGCGGAGGAGGAAGTGCTCGGCGAGCAGCGGCAGGTCGCCCTTGCGCTCGCGCAGCGGCGGCACGTGCAGGCGCACGCCGGCGAGGCGGTAGTAGAGGTCTTCGCGGAAGTGGCCGGTCTGGACGTCGGCCTCGATGTCGCGGTTGGTGGCCGCGATCACCCGCACGTCGACGGTGCGCGGGCGGTCTTCGCCGACCCGCTGCAGCTCGCCCTGCTGGATCACGCGCAGCAGCTTGGCCTGGAGCGACAGCGGCAGCTCGCCGAGCTCGTCGAGCAGCAGCGTGCCGCCGTGGGCCTCTTCGAAGCTGCCCCGCCGGTCGGCCACCGCGCCGGTGAACGCCCCGCGGCGGTGCCCGAACAGCTCGCTCTCGACCAGCGAGGGGTTGAGCGCCGCGCAATTGACCTTCACGTAGGGCTTGCGCGCGCGGTCGGACAAGCCGACCACCGCGTCAGCGATGCGCTCTTTGCCCACCCCGCTCTCGCCGGTGATCAGCACCGGCAGGTCATAGGGCGCGACCTGCTCGAGCAGCTCGTAGAGGCGCTGCATCGGCGGCGCCTGGCCGATGATGCCGTGCAGGCTGCGGCGGTCGCCGAGCGCCTTCTCGAGCCGGCGGGTCTCGGTGAGGTCCGAGAACATCTCGATGCCGGCGATCGGCCGGCCGTCGGGGGCCCGCACCACGATCATGCGCGCCCGGGCGTGCAGCAGCGGGGCGCCCTCGCGGCCCCGGTAGAAGATCTCGGACTCGCGGGGCCCGCAGCCGGCCTCGGCCTTGCCCTCGGCCCGCAGCCCCTCGGTGAGCAGGCAGGCCGGCTTGCACAGGGGGGAGTTGAGCGCCTCGCGGCAGAGCGCGCCGCTGACCTCGTCTTCGCTCGCCCCGAGCAGCTGCCGGGCGCGCCGGTTCATCGCCAGGATGCGGCGGCTGGTCGCGTCGATGACGACCGCGCCGTCGCTGATCTGATCGAGGAGGCCGACCACCAGCGGGTTGCTGAGGAGGTCCGCGAGGTTGTCTTCGGGGAGCGTGATGTCCATGGATGCGGCCTCTGTGGCGACCTACTCGCACCTGTGGCATCCTGCAACGCTGCAGGTTGCAACTTTCAACGCTGTACAAACCGTATGCGATTGTGTATGGTGTCCGTGTCCGCAGCGATCCGCGGCCCCGCCCGGTCCGTAGCCCTGGCACACCGCTTGCTGCAGCGGCGAACCTGATCCTCCGGGACACCCGCTCCCCGCGACGCCTCCTCCTCTTGTTGCTCAACCCAGCCCCGGGCGCGCGCCGCGCCCCACCGATGGAGGGCCTCATGCTCCGCATCTCCGCCGAAGAAGAGCGCGACCTCGCCCACCGCATCCGCGTCGCCGAGCGCGAGGCCCGTGAGGCCATCGCCGGCATCGACGAGGCGGAGCGTGTCCTGCGCCGGCGGCCGACCCGCACCGAGCGCACCCGCGCCGGCGCGGTGGATCGCCTGATCGAGGCCGTCGAGGCCTGCGCGGTGATCGCCAAGACCGACCCGAGCATCCGCGTCGACGTGACCAAGGCCCACCAGAAGCTGGCCGAGGCCGAGTCCCTGCGGTGGGAGCTGGGGATGTCCGCCCGCCGGATCGCCCGCGGCGAGGCCCGCAAGCTGGCCTGCTCGCTGATGAGCGAAGAGGACCTCGTGCAAGAGGGCTACATCGGCCTGCTGCGCGCGGCCAAGCGCTTCGACCCGGATCGCGGCATCCGCTTCTCGACCTACGCGCGGTGGTGGGTGCGGGCCCAGATGACCCGCGCGCTCGAGACCTCGGGCCGCATGGTGCGCCTGCCGGGCGGGGCGGTCGAGCAGATCCGCAACCTGCAGCAGGCCGCCGAGCGCCTCGACCGCATGGGCGAGGACTGGACCCTCGACGATCTGGCCGAAGAGGTCGGCGTCGAGCGCGCCCGCGCCCAGCTGCTGCTCGCCCAGGGCGGCGTGGTCAGCATCGACCAGCCCGATGACGACGGCCTCTGCGTCGGTGACCGCCTCGCCGCCGAGGGTCGCGACATCAACCCCGACACCAACGCCATGAAGACCCAGGCGCTCGGGCTGGTGCGCGGGGCCTTCGGCGAGGTGCTCGATGACCGCGAGCGCTACATCCTCGTCAACCACTACGGGCTCGAGGGCGTCGAGGCCCGCACGATGGCCGACATCGGCAAGTCGATGGGCCTGAGCCGCGAGCGCGTGCGCCAGATCGAGGTCGGCGCGCTCGGCCGCCTGCGGGCCGTCATCTAAGGTCGGGGCTGCATCGAAGATCCGGGCTCAGGGCCCCTGGGCTGCGCCTCTGCCGCTGGCAGGGGCGTCGTTCGTTTTGGGGTCGGACCCCTCGGCCTCTGCGGGTCTGCGCGCGCCGGGGCGCGGGTCAGCCGGAGCTCGACCTGTTGCAGGACGCAACCACCCCCGCTGCCCCGGCCGTGTGCACAGCCCTTGTCTGTGTACAGGGCGTGTGCGGTCGGCCGGCGCGCCTCACCAGGGGGCGGCGGCGGGCCCCACGCCGAGGCCGCCGGCCCGCAGCAGCGCGCCCGCGGCGGCGAGCTCGGGGTGCATCACCCCGTCGTCCTCCCAGAAGTTCACCACCGCCCGCACCTGGGCGCGCAGGGCGTCGATGGCCGGCGCGATCTGCGCGCCGCCCTCGCCGAGCCCCCGGCGCCGCAGGTCGAGGGCCTGGGCCGCCAACATCGCCTCGATCGCCACGATGTCGGCCACGCACTCGATGACCATCAGCGCGGTGCGCGCGGCGATCGGCGCCATGCTCACGTGATCTTCGTGGTGCTGCACCGTCGGGATGCTGTCGACGCTGGCCGGGTGCGACAGCCCCTTGCACTCGCTCGCCAGGCTGGCCGCCGTGTACTGGGCCAGCATGAAGCCCGAGTTCAGGCCGGTGCCCGGCACGAGGAAGCTCGGCAGGTCGGAGCTGAGCTGCCCGTAGGTCAGGCGGAAGGTGCGCCGCTCGCTGATCGTCGCCGCCTGGGTGAGCGCGGCCTTGAGGTGGTCCATCGCGAGGCCGAGGCTGGCCCCGTGGAAGTTGCCCGCCTCGACCAGCTCGGGCGCGCCGCCGTCCGCGGGCCAGAGGCAGAGCGGGTTGTCCGAGACCGCGCCCAGCTCGGCCTCGACCACCGCCCGGGCGCTGGCCGCCGCGTCGAGGGCCGCGCCGAGCACCTGGGGGGCGCAGCGCACCGAGAAGGCGTCGGGCGGCCGGCCTTCGACGACCAGCGCGCTGCCCTCGAGGCGCGCGCGCAGGGCCGCGCCCACCTTGGCCACGCCGGGGTGGCCGCGCAGGGCCAGCGCCCGCGGGTCCAAGCAGCCCGGCGCCGCCCGCAGGGCCTCGAGGCTCATCGCGGCGGCGTCGACCGCGCCGGCCAGCACCCGCTCGGCCCGGCTGACCGCCACCGCGGCGAGCGCACACGAGAGGCTGACGCCGTTGATGATCGCCAGCGCCTCTTTTTGGGTCGGTGAGAACGGCCGAAGGCCGGGGACCGGGCCGTCGAGGGCGGCGGCCACCCGGGCCACGTGGGCCATCGGCGCCAGATCGCCCGCCGCGCCCACCGAGCCCTGGGCGGGCACGACCGGGTGCACGCCCTCGTTGAGCATATCGACCAGCACGTCAATGCAGGCTGGGCGCACCCCCGAGCAGCCCTGCAGCAGCACCTGGGCCCGGGCGGCGATGGCGGCCCGCACCACCTCGCGGGGCAGGGGCGCGCCGACCCCGGCGCAGTGGCCGAGGATGAAGAGGCGCGGCAGATCGGCCTCGGGGTGGGCGGCGGCGTGGGCGCCGACCAGCCACTGGCGCTTGTCGCGCAGCACCGGGCCGTCCCAGCCGCGCAGGGCCGCCCGCGCCTCGGGGTCGACCTCGACCGGAGCGCCGTGCGCCACGGCGATCAGGTCTTCGAGGGCCAGCGGCCCCGGCCGCAGGGTGACCGTCGGGGCGCCGGCCAGCGGGCCGCGGGGCTCGCGGCGGTACAGGGGCAGAGCAGCGGCGCTCATCGGCTCACCTCGGCGTGCTGCAGGGCGCGCTCGACGCTGCGCCGCAGGGGGCGGTCGACCGGCCCGACCGGCAGCAGGGCCGGCAGGGCGGCGCGCCAGTCGTCGGCCACGAGCAGGCCGTCGATGGCGGCGATGGACTCGGCCGGCGCCCCATCGGTCGAGAGCGCGCCGGGCAGGGCGCTGAGCTGGTCGAGCAGGGCGGCGGTGCCTGCGCCGAGCCGCACCCCGGGCTCTTCTTCGCGGCGCATCGCCAGGGCGTGCGCGGCGCCGAGCAGCTCGATGGCGACGACCCGGCGGCTGTTCTCGAGCACAGAGGCCGCGCGGCGGGCGGCGGTCGTGCTCATCGCCACATGATCTTCTTGGTCTTCGCAGGTCGGGATGCTGTCCATGCTCGCCGGCCAGCCGAGCGCCTTGTTCTCGCTGACCAGCGCGGCGGCGGTGGTCTGGGGGAGCATCAGCCCGAGGTTGGGGCGATCCGCCCGCGCGAGGCCCGGGGGGAGGCGCTGGCTGAGCAGACCGGTCGTGAGCCGGTAGAGCCGCCGCTCAGACAGGCTGGCGATCTCGGCGGCGGCGATCTTCAGCGTGTCCATCGCCATGCCCACCGGCTCGCCGTGGAACATGCCGGCGCTGTAGGCCCGGTTCGAGGGGTCGTCGGCGAAGCCCTCGTCCATCGGGCCGGCGTCCATCAAGATCAGGGGGTTGTCGGTCGCGGCGTTGAGCTCGACCGCGACCTGGCTGGCGGCGAAGCGCAGGCTGTCGCGGCAGGCGCCGAGCACCTGGGGCGCGCAGCGCAGGGCGTAGGCGTCTTGCACCTTGCCCGGAACGCTGTCGACCAGGGCGCTCCCGGCAAGCAGGCGGCGCAGGTTCGCCGCGGTCTGCTGGGCGCCGAGGTAGGGGCGCAGCGCGTGCACGGCGGGGTGCAGGGCCCGGGTGCAGCCGCGCAGGGCGTCAAAACTCATCGCCGCGGCGGCCTCGGCGGCCTGGGCGAGCAGGTCGGCGTCCCAGCAGCAGAGGGCGGCGATGCCGGTGGTCAGCTGGGCGCCGTTGGTGATGGCGAGGCCATCTTTGGCCTCGAGCCGCACCTTCTGCAGGCCCGCGCGGGCCATCGCCTCGCCGGCGTCGAGCTCTTCGCCGTTGAGCACCGCCCGGCCGCCGCCGCTGCCCTCGGCGAGCACGAGGCCGAGGTGGGCCAGCGGCGCGAGGTCGCCCGAGGAGCCGCAGCTGCCCTGGGCCGGCACCACCGGGGTCAGCCCGGCGTTGAGCATCGCGAGCAGCGTCTCGACCAGCAGCGGCCGGCAGCCCGACGCGCCCTTGCTCAGCGCGTTGGCGCGCAGCAGCATCATCGCGCGGACCGCGGGCACCGGCAGGGGGGCGCCGACCCCCGCCGCGTGCGAGCGGATGAGGTTGAGCGAGAGCAGCGCCCGGTCTTTGGCCGCGATGTTGACCCGGGCCAGCGAGCCGAAGCCCGTCGTGACGCCGTAGACGGTCTGATCGCCGGCGCCGGCCGCGTGCACCCAGGCCGCCGAGGCCGCCATGCGCCGCCGGGCCTCGGGGTGCAGCCGCACGAGGCGGCCGTGGCGGGCGACCTCGACGAGGTCAGCGAACTGGAGGGTGTTCCCGTCGAGGAGCAGCGCGCCATCCTCATCGGCGGGCGCGGTGACGGGCAGCTCAGCGTGGGGCACGGCGGGCCCTCCTCGGCGCGGCGGCTATCGCGCCGGCCTTCGCGGCGGGGGGCGCAGCCGACACGCGGGGGATTCGGCCCGAGAGCGCCCTGCGGGACGGGGTCGCTTGCATCCGCCGGCCGGGATCTGTAGGGTCCGCGCAACCTGCCCGCTGGGCGCGGCCGCGCGCCGCCCGCGGGCGCGTCCGCAAGGAGCCCCCTCGATGTCCCGCACCTCCACCGGCCCCCGCGCCGGCCTGCCCTTCGCCGCCGCCCCGAACCGCCGCAGCTCCGCCGTCGCGGGCGCCTTGGCGCTGCTGCTGGGCCTGGGCGCCGCCTGCTCCGAGCCCACCGAGACCCCGATCGCCGCGGGCGAGGCCGGCGCCCCCGCGCCCGGCGGCCCCGGTCAGCCCCCGGCGCCGCCGACCGGCGAGGGTGGCGGCGGCGGCATCGGCGCCCCCGACCAGTCGACCCTGGCGACCGCCGAGGGCTCGATCAAGCTCGGCGGCACCGTCGAGGTCCCCGGGTGGGAGAAGGGGCAGATCCAGATCGACGTGCACACGGCCACCGCCAAGCGCGCCAACGGCGACGCGCCGGTCGCGGTCATCCGCATCGCGCAGCCCGGGCCCTTTGAGCTCTACCTGCCCAAGGGCACCGACGCGATCCAGCTCTCGGCGATCCTCGACTACGAGAGCAACGGTCCTGACGCCAATGACATCAGCATGGACTACCCGGGCAACCCGGTGAGCCTCGCCGATGGCATCCCGAGCATCACGATCACGATCAACCGCGACACGACGCCGAACCCGAACGCCGGCGCCGCCTCGGGCAGCCCGGCGCCCACCGATCCGGCCGCGGCCGGCGGCGCGGCGGCCCCGGTCGATCCGGCGGCGGCCGGCGGCGCGGCGGCCCCGGTCGATCCGGCGGCGGCCGG
>JBJONS010000814.1:0-4759 GCA_046051725.1 Pseudomonadota bacterium
CGGCGGCGCCGCGGTCGCCGCCGGCGCGGCTCCGTCGCCTGCGGCGACCGGCTGCGCCGCCCCCGGGGCCCGCTGGCGCGGGGCGCTCCGCGCGCGGGCCGTCGTGTTCAGGGTGCGCCGCGCGGGCCTCTTCCTGTAGGCTCGGCCGGCGCGGCGGCGCCTCCCCCCGCCGCGCCGAGGGCCTCCATGCGCGCCGCCTCCTCCCGCCCCCTCCTCCCCCTGGTGCTGCTCGGGGCCCTGGCCGGCTGCGGCGAGGCGCTGCGCGGCGGCGGCAAGGGCCCGGGCAGCGACGCCGGCGAAGATGACGCTGGCGCCGGCGAAGGCGGCTCCGACGGCGCAGACGGGGCCGACGGCGCCGAGCCCCTGGCCCCCTTCGCGCCGCTGCCGGCGACCCTGCACCGCCTGACCGACGCCCAGTGGCGGGCCGCGGCCCTCGATCTGACCGGCGTGGCCTGGACCGGCCCGCTCCCCGGCGACTACGCGCTGCACGGCTACGCCAGCGTCGGCGCCGCGACCCTCTCGCTCTCGCCGCTCGAGCTCGAGCAGGTCGAGGCCGCGGCCTGGGGCGTGGCCGACGCCGCGCTGCCCGATCTGGCGGCGGTCGAGGCCGCCTTCGGCTGCGCGCCGATCACCGCGCCCGGCGCCGCGCCGCCGTCGGCCCTCGACCTCGAATGCGCGACGCCTTGGCTGGTCGCGCGGGCCACCCAGGCCTGGCGCCGCCCGCTGGTCGACGGTGAAGGTGACGCGCTGGTGGCTCTCTACGCAGACGTGGGCGCCCAGGCCGGCCCGTTGATGGCGGCCCGGGCGGCGCTGGCCAGCGTGATGCTGGCCCCCGACTTCTTGTTCCGGGTCGACCTCGGCCAGCCCGAGGCGCCGGGCCTGCGGCGCTACTCCGACGCCGAGCTGGCCAGCCGGCTCTCCTTCTTCTTGACCGACGGCCCGCCCGACGCCGCGCTGGCCGCCGCCGCTGAGGCGGGCGGGCTGGCCGGCGATGACGCGGCCCTGCTCGACCACACCCGCCGGCTGCTCGACACGCCGGCGGCCGAGGCGGCCCTGCGGCGCTGGTTCGCCCAGACCGTCGACCTCGACCGGGTCGACACCATGGACAAAGACCCCACGCTCTTCCCGATGCTCGACGAGGCCCTGCGCGCCGAGATGAAAGAAGAGCTGCAGGCCATCTTCGCCGATGTCGTGCTCGACCGCGACGCCGACCTGCGCGAGCTGCTGACCACCGAGCGCACCTACGTCGGCCCGGGCCTCGCCGCGCTCTATGGCCTGCCCGCGGGCACGGTCGGCTGGGCCGAGCTGCCGCCCGATCAGCGCCGCGGCGGCCTGCTCGGGCGCGCGGGCCTGCTGGCGGCGCAGGCGGCGGCCGACCGCACCAGCCCCACCCACCGCGGCCGCCTCGTCCGCACGCGCCTGCTCTGCGGCACCGTGCCCGCGCCCCCCGCCGGCGTCGTGGCGAGCCTGGACGGCGAGGCCGCCGACCCCGACCAGACCCTGCGCGAGCGCCTCGGGCAGCACGTCGACGACCCGGCCTGCGCGCCCTGCCACGTCATGATGGACCCCATCGGCTTCGCGCTCGAGGCCTACGACCCGATCGGCGCCTGGCGCAGCCTCGACAACGGCCAGCCGATCGACGACAGCTTCGAGGTCGACGGCGTGGTCGGCGCCGGCGCGCTCGAGCTGGGCGCGGCCATCGCCGCCCACCCCGACCTGTCCTCGTGCGTGGCCCGCAACCTGCTGCGGCAGGGCGTCGGTTTTCGCGAGGGCGCCCACCAAGAGGTCGAGGTGCTCGCCCTGGCCGCCGATCTCGAGTCGGCTGGCCAGCGCCTGCGCGCGCTGGTCGAGGCGGTCGTGCTGTCCGACGCCTTCCGCACCGCGAGCGCGCCGGCCTCGGCGGCCTGCACCGAGGACGAAGACGGGCAGAGCCGGGCCTGCGAGACCGCCTGCGGCGCGGGCGTCGAGGTCTGCCGCGACCTCTGGTGGACCGGCTGCAGCGCGCCGGCCCCTGGCCTTGAGCTGTGCGACGGCGAAGACAATGACTGCGACGGTGAGGTCGACGAGACCTTGGTGCGCGGCTGCGCGACGCCCCGCGGCGACGGGCTGGCCACCTGCGCCGAGGGCGCCTGGACCGCCTGCGCCGGCCCGCCGGTGGGCGACGAGGCCTGCGATGGCCTCGACAACGACGAAGATGGCGTCATCGACGACGTGCCGGGGGTGCTGCCCCTG
The DNA here is from genome assembly GCA_046051725.1 of Pseudomonadota bacterium. Classification (GTDB taxonomy): domain Bacteria; phylum Myxococcota_A; class UBA796; order UBA796; family UBA2385; genus JAEUKK01. The sequence goes on from JBJONS010000814.1 coordinate 2,233, forward strand.
ACGATCAGCTTCGATGTGCTGATCCTCGGCCACCCCTCATGTGATCCGTGGACCGACCCCCTCGGGCCGGCCTGCTACGCGGCGGCCAACCGCCTCTGCGCCGCCGAGGGCTGTGGCATGGTGACCGGTCTCACCCCGGCGGGCGTCGACCTGCTGCACGAGCGGGTCAGCCTGCACTGCCTCGGCCCGGCCGCGGTCGCGGTGGTCAGCACCACCTACAGCGCGCTGGCCACCCAGCACGGCGGCTGCCACGGGGGCACGGCGGCGGCCCGCCTCGGACCCGACTGCAACGCGGCCATGTCCCGCTCCTGCGCGGCCTGGGGCCTGGGCACCGGCTACGGGCCGCTCGAGAACAGCGGTGACGTCGCGATCGTCGCCTGTACGCCAGCCGCCGAGGTCTTTCGCGTGCCCTACGTCGAGCTGGCCCTCTACGAGCCCGGCTGCGACGACGTGAACGGAGAGCGCATGGGCAGCCGCTGCAGCTACGCCATCCACCGGGCCTGCATCGACCGGGGCTTCACCTCCGGCCACGGCCCCATCGAGAATTACATGGGTGACGCCTGGATCGCCTGCATCGGCGACGGGGAGGGCGCGCTGTGAGCACCACCCCGCCCCGCCTCCGCCCGCTGTCTCCCCACCTCGGGGGGCCCCGCGCCCCGGGCGGCGCCCGCCCCCACGGCGCGCGCACGCTCGACCGGCGCACCGTGCTGCGCGGCCTGCTCGGCGGCGCGGCGGCGACCATCGCCCTGCCGGCCCTCGACGCGATGCTCAACCCCCACGGCGAGGCCTGGGCCGACGGGGGCGCCCTGCCCGACCGCTTCGGCGTGTGGTTCTGGGGCAACGGCGTGCGCCCCGACCGCTGGGTGCCCAGCGGCACGACCGGCTGGACCCCCTCGGACGCGCTGGCCCCGCTCGCCGCGCTGGTGCCCTTTGTCTCGGTGGTCAGCGGCTGCGAGGTCAAGACCGCCACGCACCCGCACCACTCGGGCATGACCGCGGTGATGACCGGCCAGCGCTACCACCAGCTCGGCACGACCCGCGACACCATCGTCACGACTTTTGCGGCCCAGAGCGTCGATCAGCTGGCCGCCGACTGGATGGCCGGCCTCGCCCCCTTCCGCAGCCTCGAGCTGGGCGTCACCCGCTTTCGGGGCACCGACGAGGGCAGCACCTTTGAGCACCTCTCGCACAACGGCCCCAACTCGCCCAACCCGGCCGAGTACGAGCCGAGCCGGCTCTACGACCGCCTGTTCGGCCTGCCGGCCGACCCGCAGCGGGATCTCGTGCGCCAGAGCGTGCTCGACAGCGTTCATGACCAGGTCCGCCTGCTCGAGCGGCGGGTGGGCGCGGCCGACCGGGTGCGCCTCGAGCAGCACCTCGAGAGCGTGCGGGCGCTCGAGCTGCGCCTCGGGGCGAGCGCCGGGGCCTGCACCTTCTCGGACCGGCCGGGCAGCTTCCCCGACCGCGACGGACGCGAGCAGATCACCGAGCGCAACGCCGCCATGAGCGAGCTGCTGACCTTGGCCCTGGCCTGCGACCTGAGCCGGGTCTTCTCGGTGCTCTTCTCGACCGCGGGCTCGGGCGCGATCTTTTGGGAGGTCGGCGCCACCGAGGGCCTGCACGGCACCTGCCACACCGAGGCCCTGCCCCAGCCGATCGTGCAGGCCGCGACCACCCAGACCATGGGCTACCTCGCCCACCTGCTGCAGCGCCTCGCCGACACGCCCGAGGGCAGCGGCTCGGTGCTCGACCGCTGCTCGATCCTCTGCACCACCGAGCTGACCGACGGCTACACCCACAGCAACGCCGACTTTCCGATGCTCATCGCCGGCAAGGGCGGCGGGCGCCTGCGGGGCGGGGTCCACTACCGCTCGCCCTCGGCCCAGAGCGTCAGCGACGGTGTGCTCACCGCCCTGCGCGGCGCCGGCGTCGATCTGCCGTCTTTTGGCGCCGACGCCGGGCTGTCGAGCGCCCCGATCTCCGGCTTGCTCACCTGAGGGTGCGGAGATCCACGCAGCGCCCCTCATCCTCCTCCGGCGCCGATCCGACCCCTCGGGAGCACCGAGGAGGTCTCCATGTCCCGCTCCGCCCTCTCCCTGCTGGCGCTTGGCCTCGTGGCCTGCCAGCCCGCCCGCGACGGCGCCCCAAGCCTCGACACCTCGGCGCTGCAGGGCGCGATGCCCGCCGGCGGCACGGTCGGCGCGGTCTTCACCAGCCCCGGCGCCCGCCCCGGCGACGAGGTCGACCCCTACATCGATGAGACCTTCATCCAGCTGCTCGAGGTCGCGACCGCCTCGGTGCGGGTGGCGGTGGACCGCCTCGATCACCCGGGCATGCAAGAGGCCATCCTCGAGGCCTGGGATCGCGGCCTCGATGTCCAGGTGGTCGCCGACGCCGACAACGACAAGTTCAGCGGTTTTGAGCTGCTCGAGGGCGCGGGCGTGCCCGTGATCTGGCAGCCGGCCGGCGCGCCCGAGATGCACAACAAGTACGTCATCGTCGACGAGGCGGTGGTCTGGACCGGCAG
>JBJONS010000815.1:0-3355 GCA_046051725.1 Pseudomonadota bacterium
AGAGCTGGGCGCCTTCTTCGCCTGGCTCAAGGCTGAGGGCGCCTACGACCAGACCGCCATCGTGCTCACCGCCGACCACGGCGAAGAGTTCCATGAGCACGGCGGGTGGTGGCACGGGATCACCCTCTACGAAGAGCAGATCCACGTCCCGCTCATCATGAAGCTGCCCGCCGGCGAGCTGGCCGGCATGCGGGTGCCCTGGCAGGTCCGCGAGATCGACGTCGCGCCGACCTTCGCGCACCTCGCCAAGGCGCAGGCCTCGCCGATGTGGCAGGGCCGCAACCTGCTCGACGCCGGCGACCTCGACCTCATCCGCCGCTGGAACGCGCCGCCGGCCGCGCCGGTCGACGCCAGCCCCACCGAGGGCGCCCCGGCCGCCGACCCCGCGGTCGTCCCCGCCGACGGCGCTGCGGCGGCTGCGCCCGCCGCGCCGCCCGCCCCGGCCCGCCCCGACGCGATGGAGGGCGAGCGCACCGCCATCGCCGAGCAGGACTTTGAGGGCAACGTCATCAACTCGGTCCGGGTCAAGGGCTGCAAGTACATCACGGCCAACGCCGGCAACCCCCGGGGCCTGCCCGAGACCGCGATGTACTACCTGCCCGAGGATCCCACCGAGCAGAAGAACCTGATCGGCGCGGGCCACCCCAAGTGCGAGCCGCAGGCCCTCGACCTGGTCCTCCAGAACGAGATCAAGGCGGCGGGCGGCTCGGGCGTGAAGGGCGCGACCATCGAGATCTCCTGCGAAGAGTGCCAGAACCTCATGCAGCTCGGCTACATGAGCGACTGCTCCGCCTCCTGCCCCTGAGCCGCCGCTGCTGCGCCTCCGCCCCGCCCAGCCCGCCGACCCCGCCGCAGACGCGCAGGGTCGGCTGCTCCGCCCCTTGCGCGTGGTGCAGGTCGGCGCCTTCCCCTTCCCGAGCCCCCAGGGAAGTCAGGTCTTTGTGCACGGGATGGCCCGGGCCCTCGCCGCCCGGGGGCACGAGGTCCGGCTCTGCTGCTACGGCCACGGGGTCGGCGAAGCGGACCCGCGGCTGCGCCTGTTTCGGACGTGGGCGCCCCCGGGCTACACCCGCATGCGGGCCGGCCCCGACTGGGTCAAGCCGCTCCTGAACGCCGCGCTGGCGCGGCAGGTCGAGCGGGCGGCGCTGGGCGCGGACCTCGTGCACGCGCACAACTACGAGGCGCCCCTGGCCTGCCTGCCCGCGCGCGCGCGCCACGGGCTGCCCTTGGTGTACTGCGCCCACAACCAGCTCGCCGAAGAGCTGCCCACCTACGCGTCCACCGCCCGCGGGCGACAGGTCGCGCAGATCAGCGGCCGGGCGCTCGATCTCAGCGTGCCCCGCCTCGCAGACCTCGCGCAGGCCATCCACCCCCGCGCGGTGCCGGCGCTGCGCGCGCTGGGCTGCCGCGCGGTGGTCTGCGTGATGCCGGGCGTCGACCCGGCCGAGCTGCCCGAGACCGCGCCGGCCGCGCTGCCACCGGGGCCCTGGGTGGTCTACGCCGGAAACCCCGACCGCTACCAAGACCTCGACGTGCTGTTCGCGGCCATGCACCTGCTGCCCGAGGCCCGCCTGTTGCTCGTCAGCGCCGCCGACATGGGCGAGTGGGAGGCGCTGCTGCCGCCCGGCACGCTGCGGGTCCAGACCAGCGACTTCGCCGTGGTGCGGGCGCATCTCGCCGCGGCAGACATCGGCGCCATCCCCCGGGTGCAGTGCTCGGGCTTCCCGATCAAGCTGCTCAACCAGCTGGGGATGGGCTTGCCCACGGTGATGTCGGCGTCCGCCGCGGTGGACCTGCCCGGCGTCGTCGTGGCGCCGGATCGCGACCCGGTCGCGTGGGCCGCCGCGCTGCGGGCGCTGCTCGCCGCGCCGGTCCGCCGCGCCGCGCTCCGGGTCGCCGCGCGCCGCGGCGTGCTCGACGGCTGCACCTGGGAGGCCCGGGCGGTCGAGCTGGAAGCGCACTATGGCGCGCTGCTCCGGCGGCGCGTGCCATGACGGGCCTCACCTCCTTCAGCTATGATGGGCGCGGTCGGCGTGCGTCGGCGCCCCTCCGCCTGCCTGCGCAGCGCGCTGGGCGGCGATCGCCCCGCTCCTTTCCTCCGCCTGCACCTCGGGGAGCCTCCCATGTCCGCAGCACCAGCCACCCGTCTGCTCGCACTGCTCGCCGCCTCGGTGGGCATCGGGTGTGGCGCGGGCGATGACAAGCTCTACCCCCCGAGCGGCGGCGGCGACGGCGGCGAAGAGACGGGGACCCCGGCCGACGGGGGCGGCGGTGACGGCGGCGATGACGGCACCGACACCGGCCCCGACGAGCCCGAGACCGCCTTCGAAGATCCGGGCGACGCGGTCATCTTCCGCGACGAAGAGGGCAACGCGCTCGTGGGCCTGGCCGACGAGGGCGGCGAGAGCAACAAGGGCCAGCAGTTTTTGCTCGTGCTCGTGAACACGCTCGAAGAGGACCTCGGCTTCCAGGCCGCCTACACGGTCGACAGCGGGGCGGGCGGGGCCGGCGGTCCGCCGCCGCCGCGGGCCAGCGCCGCTCCGCCTGCGTCGACCGGCGGCTACCGCGCCCGGCTCGCCGCGGCGCGCGACGCGGGGCGGCTCTCCACCGCGACCCCGCCGCCGGCGGTCGCCTACACCGACGCCGACGTCGGGGTGGCCGCGACTGAGTTCCGGGTGCGCGACGCGGTCGACGATGACGAGACCTTCCAGCTGGTCGCCGCCCGCCTGTGGGCGGTCGGGTCCGCGGTCAACATCTTCGTCGACACCGAGTGGCCGATCGACTGGGATGTCGAGTGTGACGGTGTCATCGACGTGGTGGACCCCCGCGGCGCCCAGGGCTTCAACAACTGCGACCTGCGCGACATCGCGCGCGTGGTCGACGAGAACATCGCCCCGACCCTCACCACGAAGTTCGGCGCCCTCCCCGACATCAACGGCGATGGCAAGGTCAACATCGTCATCACGCCGGTCCTCAACGCGATGACCCGCAACCCCGAGGACGAGGCGGACGAGGGCACTTTTGTGCGCTCCTACACCGACCCCGAGGTCGATCTGGTCGACTACGACGTGCGAGAGAACCCCCAGAGCGACGAGCAAGAGGTCATCTTCGTCTTCGCGCCGGATCCGGCCGGCTTCGCCAACCCGTTTGTGCAGACGACCGTCGAGGCCTACACAAGCATGGACCTGCTTGGCGAGATCGCCCGCGGCTACGTGCGCCTCATCTCCTACAACGCGAAGGTCATCATCTCGGAAGGCGACGCCGAGGCGCCCTGGCTGCTCGAGGGCCTCGGCGCGCTGGCGGCCGACCTCACCGGCTTCGGCGCTGTCTACTATGACGACGTGTGGGACTTCCT
>JBJONS010000816.1:0-20247 GCA_046051725.1 Pseudomonadota bacterium
ACGGGGCGCTGCTGTGGGGGCTGCGCCTCGTCGGCGTCAAGCCGTTGCTGTCGGCGCTGACCCCCATCTTCCTCGGCCCGACCACCTGCGCCCAGCGGCCGGCGGTGGTCGCCGAGATCGAGGGGAAGTTCATGGCGATGCGCATCCCCTCGGTCGCCAATGGCATCCGGGCCATCACCACCCGCGACGCGATCGCCGCCCAGCTCGGCGCGATCCGCTGCCCCACCTTGGTGCTGGTGGGCGCGGAGGACGAGCCCACCCCGCCCAGCCAGTCCGAGGACATCGCCCGGCGCATCCCGGGCGCGCAGCTGCAGATCATCCCCGGGTCCGGCCACCTCGCGGCGCTCGAGACCCCCGAGCCGGTCACCGCCGCGGTGCTCCGCTTCGTGCAGGGCCTGCCGGCGGCGTGACGAGGATGGCCTGCTCTGCCCGATCTGCGGTCCGCCGGGCGCTCAGACCACGGCCTCGCCGCAGGCGCGGGGCGCGCGCAGGCCGAGCACCTCGCGCAGCCGGTCCTCGAGCAGCGGCCGGCTGAACGGCTTGCGCAGCAGGCCGAGGCCGGGCCGCAGGGCCGCCCAGCGCGGCAGCCAGTCCGCCGCGTGGTCGTCGCCGCTCACGCAGAGCACCGGCGTCTTGGCCAGGGCGGGCACGCTCAGAAAGGTGAGCAGCAGGGCCTCTCCACAACCGTCGGGCAGGTTGAGATCGAGCAGCACCAGATCCCAGCCGCCCTCGGCCGCCCGCCGCAGGCCCTCGGCCATGTCGCCGCAGGCGCTCACCTGCAGGCCGAGGCCCGCCGCGATGCGGGCCTCGATCCGGCTGATGAATGGGTCATCCTCGACGATGAGCACGGCTGGCGCGACGGGCACGGGCACCTCGGCGGGGCGGCGCGGCAGCGCACCCGTGGGGGCGCCATCGGATCGGCGGCGACGCAGCCTGAGCCCCGCGCGGGGCCATCCGGCAGGAACCGCAGCTCGGGCCCGGCTAGAGGTCCTCGTCGAGCGTGCCCCAGCCGCCTTGCACGAACTCGCGCAGGTAGCGGAGCTCGGCGGTGCGGGCCTCTTCGGGGGTGCCCGCGAACGCGATGCGCTTCTCGTAGACCATGGCGAGGCGGTCGGTCACGGTGAAGACCGTGTCCATGTCGTGGGTGACCACCACGCTGGTCACGCCGAGGCGCTGCTGCAAGCTGAGGATGAGGCCGTTGATGCGCCGGACGTTGATCGGGTCGAGGCCGGTGGTGGGCTCGTCGTAGAGGATCACCTCGGGCTGAATCGCGATCGCCCGGGCCAAGCCGACCCGCTTGCGCATGCCGCCGCTGAGCTCGCTCGGCTTCTTCTTCTGCACGCCGGGCATGTCGACCATGTGCAGCACCTCTTCGACGCGCTGATCCATCTCGGCGGCGGTGCCCCAGCCGTGCTCGATGAGCGGGTACTTGATGTTCTCTTCGACCGACATCGAGTCGAACAGCGCCGCGCCTTGGAACAACATGGCGACCTTGCTGCGCAGGTGCAGCAGGTCGCGCTCGGCCAAGGTCGTGACCTCTTGACCAAAAGCCTGAATCGAGCCGCCATCTGCGCGCAGCAAGCCGATGAGCAGCTTGAGCATCACCGACTTGCCTTGGCCCGAGCCGCCGATGATGGTCAGGGTCTCGCCGGGGAAGACGTCGAGCGACAGGTCTTCGTAGACGACCTGCCGGCCAAAGGCCTTGCGGACGTTGCGGAACTGGATGATCGGCGTGGCACCTGGGCGCTGGTGCGGGCGCGGGCCGCGCGGCTCGCCCTCGGCCGCCTGCTCGCGGCGGGGGCGCGGGCGCTCGTGCGGGCTGCTCATGGGGACCTCAGGCGTAGATGGCGAGCAGGGCCCGCGTGAGCAAGAAGTCGGACACGAGGATGGTCACCGAGGTGAACACCACCGTCTCGGTCGTCGCCCGCCCGACCCCCTCGGTGCCCCCATGCGTGCGCATGCCGTTCCAGCAGGCGATGGTGGCGATGATCGAGCCAAAGAAGCAGGACTTGATCAGGCCGTGCATCAGGTCTTGGACCCAGATGGTCTGGATCATCTGCTCGGTGGCGAAGGTGAAGGTGACCCCGACCTCAGCCACGGTGATCAGGACGCCGCCGGCGCAGCCGATGAGGTCGGCCATGATCGTCAGCAGGGGGATGGAGATGGTCATCGCGACCACCCGGGGGGTCACCAGCTTGCGGATCGGATCGGCGCCCAGGGCCCGGATGGCGTCGATCTGCTCGGTCACGGCCATCGAGCCGATCTCGGCGGTGAAGCCGGCGCCGACCCGACCGCCGACCAGCAGGCTGGTCAACACGGGGCCGAGCTCGCGGACAATGCCGAGCCCGACGAGCTTGCCTGTGTACATCGACGCGCCGAAGGGCTCGAGGCCGATGGCGAACTGGCTGGCCATGACCATGCCGGTGAACGCCGCGGTGAGCATCGTGATCGACCAGGAGTCCACGCCGCCCTGCTCGAGCTGCACCACGGTCAGGTCGGTCTCAAACGGACGGCGGAAGATCTCGCGCACGGCGCGCGCGAAGAGCAGGAACACCTCGCCGAGCGACCCGAAGAACCGCTCGAAGGTGGACTCTTCGCCGCTCACCTGCCCACCCGAAAACCTTGGACCGCGGCCACAAAATCCCCCCAGCCTTCGTCAAAGCGGGCCGGGGGTGCGACGTAGAGCACGTCGTAGAGGCAGTCGTTCTTCTTGGTGACCATGGCGCCCAGCTTGACGCCCACGCCGTCCAGCGCGCCATCCCAGCGCTGGACCAGCGCGTCGCGGCCGTCCACGCGCAGCGCCTCGCTGCTGAGCGGGGCGCCGCGGGCGATGCCGAAGGTGAGGTGCTTGAGCAGGGCGCCGAGCTCGCCGTCTTCGTAGCGGTCCGCGCAGCTCGCGTCGGCGTAGATCGTGGCCGAGAGGCCCGGGTGGTACCAGGAGCGGTCGGCGCCGAGCGGGTCCATCGGCCGCCAGCCCTCGCCGAGCGCGCCGAGCGTGAAGCGGGCGTCGCGGCCGGGGGCGCGGTCCCGCTTGCCGGCGCAGGCCACGAGGCCGAGCACCAGCAGCGAGAGGAGGGCGGCGCGGGGCGAGGGGCTCAATCGTCCTCCCCGAGGGGGCTGCCGGCGGCGGCCGCCTCCTCCTCGGTGATGGTGAGGAAGACCTGCTGCAGGTCCTGGCTGCCGCGCAGCGCGAGCAGCTCGGGCACCGTGCCGTAGGCGATGAGGCGGCCACGGAACAAGATCCCGACCCGGTCGCAGACCTCTTGCGCGGTCTCAAGCGAGTGGGTCGACAAGAAGACCGTGCGGCCGCTGTCGGCGATCTCGCGGAAGCGGGCCTTGATCTTGCGCGCGCCGTGGGGGTCGAGCCCGACCATCGGCTCGTCGACGATGAGCACCCGCGGCTCGTGCAGCAGGGCCGAGCTCAGCACGAGGCGCTGCTTCATGCCGTGGCTGTAGGCCTCGATCAGCTCGTCGCGGCGCTCGTAGAGGCCGTGCGCGCGCAGCAGCTTGTCGCCGCGGGCCTCGATCTGCTCGGGGCTGACCCCGTAGATCCCCCCGATGAAGCTGAGGAACTCTTTGGCGGTCAGCTTGTCGTAGAGGTAGGGGCGGTCGGGGATGTAGCCGATGCGGCGGCGGCTCTCGACCGGGTCGGCCACGATGTCGACGCCGTCGATGACGATGCGGCCGGCGGTCGGGGTGAGCACCCCCGAGAGCATGCGGATGGTCGTCGTTTTGCCAGCACCGTTGGGCCCGAGGAAGCCGAAGACCTCGCCGGCCCGCACCTGCAGCGACAGCGGGTGGAGCGCGACGAAGCTGCCGTAGCGCTTCTCGACGCCGCTCAGCGTGATCATCGGCTCGCCGACGGCAGCGCGGGCGGAGGTGGGGTCGGCGGCCATCGGGGCTCCTCGCGGGCCGTCTATCACGGCTGGGGGGTCGGCTGGCCCGCCTCGGCGCCCCGCAGCGAGAAGCCGAGCCGCCCGAGGAAGCCCATGATCTCGACCTGACGGTCCAGGTCACCCTCGACCAGCTTGATGTGGGTGGCGTCGGCCATCCACTGGCCAAACGTGGGGTCCAAGGGCACGAACCGGTCATCGGGGCCGATCGCGACCTCGGGCCAGGCGTGGTAGTAAAAGGCGCCCCCGCCGATGCGGTCGGAGTAGACGACGCCCGCGGCGATGCGGGCGGGCACGCCGGCGGCCCGCGCGAGGCTCACGTAGAGCGCGGTGTGCTCGTTGCAGTCGCCGCGCATGCGGCGCAGCACCTCGAGCCCGTTGGGGACACCGACGCTGGGCTCTTTGTCGACGTTTTTGTAGACCCAGTCGAGCAGGGCCCGCGCCGCGGCCTTGCGGTCGGCGGCGCCGGCGACCACGCGCGCCGCCTGCTCTTGCAGCTCGGGGTGGGCGGCGGGCAGGGTGGCGGTCGCCACCAGCGCCGGCTGCAGCGCCAGCGGGGCCGTGGCCGGATCGGGGAAGAGCGGCGCGCCGTCGGGGAGCTCGGCCTCATCGATGACCTGGATCTGGAGCGCGTCGCCCTCGCGCCGCTGGCGGGGCGCGTCGATCGGCACGCGCTCGCTCTCGACCCCGGTGATCTGCAGCTGCAAGGCCCGCAAGGCGCGGGGCTCGGTCAGCACCCCGTCGAGGCGCACCGCCGAGAGGCTGATGAGGTCGACCGGCTCGCCGCCGCTGGGCACGGCCTGGGCCGCCTCGGCGCTCATGCGCACGCTGGCGAGGCCGAGGCCGGACTCTTGGCGCAGGGCGCTGCCGTCGCTGGCGATGAGCGCGCGCGTCTCCATCCCGCCAAAAGAGCTGCGGATCCACCACGCCTCTTCGCCGCCCTCGATGATCTCGACGTCGGTGACGATCATCTCCATCTCGCCCTCGGCCATGCTGACCGGGTCGAAGTAGGGCACGGTGAAGCGGTGGCCGACCGCCAGCGGCTCTCGGGCGATGCGGGCCTCGAGCGAGAGCCCGACCTGCGGCGGGCGGCTGACCGGGAAGCTCAGCCGCGAGGTCTCGCCGGCCTGGATCACGTCCATCTCGATGCTCTGGCCGCGAACCTCGCCCCGCGCGATGAGCTGGACCGCGTCGGCGGCCATGAAGAAGTCGAAGCGCTGCAGCGCGCCAGCGGGGTCGACCAGGGCAGCGCCGGCGGTCACGACCTCTTGGAGCTTGCCGAAGGTCGCCACCCGAAAGCTGCTGCGCTGCTCGAAGAGCTGGCCGCCGTCGGGCATCGGGCTCACGCGGCTGAGGCTCCAGCCCACGTGCTGGTCTTGAAAGAAGATGCCGTACCAGCGCTCGGCCGCGGGGCCGGCGGCCAGCGCGGCCGGGTCGAGGGCGACCATCGGCGGGGCCGTCGCGCGGCTGATGACCAAGGCGACGCACAGCGCGAGGAAGGCGACGAGGGCGCTGCCTTCGACGAGGCTGACCCAGCTGGGGCGCCGGGCGGGGGCGGACGCGGGGGGCGCGGCGGAGTGCATGCCCGGTTGTACACCAACGCCGGCCGCGGTGCCCGCCAGCGGCCGGTCATCGCCTGTCCGGGCCGACCGTGGGGCGCGGGATTAGCAGCCCGAGGTCCGGCCCCGGGCGCCGCGGGGCTCCCCCGCGCTGGGGGGTGCCCGCCCGCTGGGCGGCCCCGCGCGCCGGCCGCGGCGAGGAGCGTCCATGCAGATCGAGACCTTCGGCGCGTCCGATGTCGGCCAGACCCGGTCCGCCAACGAGGACGCCTTCGTACTCGCCCCCGACCTCGGCCTGGTCGCGGTGGCCGACGGCATGGGCGGGTTCCAACGGGGCGACGTCGCCAGCCAGGTCGCCGTGAACGTCCTGGTTGAGGCCATCTCGGCGGGCTCGTCGCTCTTGGCGGCCTACCGGGCCGAGCCCTCGGACCGCAGCCGCGGGGCGGTCAAGGCGGTGCTCGAGGCGGCCGTGCAGCGGGCCTGCGAAGAGGTCTATGCGGCCGGGGTCGCGATCACCGGCCAGGGCGGGCGCATGGGCACCACGCTCGACGCCCTGCTGGTGGTCGGCGGCACCGCGTTCATCGCCCACGTGGGCGACGGCCGCATCTTCCTGCTGCGCGGCAGCGAGGTGCACCAGCTCACCGAAGACCACAGCTTGGTGCAGCAGCAGCTCAAAGAGGGCCTCATCACCGAAGAGCAGGCCCGCACCGCCCGCAACAAGAACGTCATCACGCGGGCGCTCGGCGTGCTGCCCAGCGTCCAGGTCGACAGCCTGCACTTTGAGCTCGACCTCGGCGACAAGCTGCTGCTCTGCAGCGACGGCCTGCACCGCTACGTGGGCATGCGCGAGCTTGGCCTGGCCATGCTCAAGGTCGGCGGCGAGGCCGCGGTCCGCCAGCTGGTCGACAGCGCCAACGGCCGCGGCGGGCGCGACAACATCACCTGCGTGGTGGTCGAGCTGGGCGCGGCCGACGCCCAGCGGCGGGCGCCCGAGGGCCCCCAGGCCGATCACATCGCGGTGCTGCGCCGGGTCGATCTGTTCGCGGTCTGCACCTACCGCGAGCTGCTCGCGGCCAGCCAGATCGCCGCGCCGCGCGCGGTCCCCGCCGGGACCCTGCTCTTCGCCGAGGGTGAGGTGGGGCGCGAGTGCTTCATCGTGGTGCAGGGCCTCGTCGAGCTGCGCAAGGGCCAGACCGTGCTCGCCCGGGCCTCTTCGGGCGACTACTTCGGCGAGCTCAGCTTCGTCGACAGCCCCAAGCGCTCGGCCGACGCGGTCGCCATCGAGGACACCACCTTCCTCGTCATCGAGCGCGACCGCTTCCTGCAGCTGATGAAGCAGGACGCCGAGCTCGCGGTCAAGCTCACCTGGCAGCTGCTGCGCCACGTCGCGGCCCAGCTCCGGGCGACCAGCGAGAAGCTCGTCTCTGAGCCCGTGCTCGCCGACACCCTCAGCATCGACGTGCTCAAGGACGCCTGAGGCGGGTCCGGCGGGTCCGGCAGGTCCGGCGGCTCACGGCCGGCGGCCGGCGCTCAGTTCAGGTCGACCCCGGCCCGGTCCCAGCGGGGCACGCCGAGCGCGCGCGGGCGCAGCTCGCCGTCGCGCTCTTCACAGCCTTGCAGGCTCATCCACACGAACTGGGCCTTGCCCTTGATGTTCTTGAGCGGCACGAAGCCCCAGACCCGGCTGTCGGCGCTGTGGTCGCGGTTGTCGCCCATCACGAAGACGTGGCCCTCGGGCACGACGGTGGGGCCGAAGTCGCCCATCTGCTTGCCGAAAAAGGGCTCTTGGAGGACGTCGTGCTTGACGCCGCCGAGGTCCTCGACGAAGCGCTTGGTCTCGGAGGTGGAGCAGCCATCGTCGACAAAGGTGAACTGGTCGACATAGCTGCGCTGCTGGGCCACGCCGTTGATGTGCACGACGTTGTCGCGCACCTCGACCCGCTCGCCGGGCAGGCCGACGACGCGCTTGACGTAGTCGTAGGTGCCGAAGGGGGGCACGGGCAGGTCGATCCACTGCAGGTCGCCGGTGTCGCTGCCCGGGTAGACGAAGACGACGATGTCGCCGCGGGCCGGGACCTGCAGCGTGGTCATCGGGATGCGGGTCAGCGGCCAGCGAAAGCCGTAGCTCGACTTGGTGATGACGATGTGGTCGCCGATCTCGAGCGTCGGCACCATCGAGCCCGACGGGATGCGGAAGGGCTCAAAAACCATGCTGCGGACCAGCAACAGGCCCAGCAGCATCGGGCCCCAGCTCTTCACCAGCTCCATGCCGTGGGACTTGAGCTCGCTCCCCGCGGAGGCGGTCTTGCTCGGCTGCTCGTCGGGGGCGTCCATGGGGGCTCCAGGGCGGTGATCGGGGAGAGGGGACCGCGGAGACCGCGCGGTGGGAGCAGCGGCGGCGGCCCCCTTTGACCCGCGCCGCGGGGGGCGTCGAACCCCGCCGTGACCCGCCGCGCCGGCTCAGGGGACGGCGGCCCCTGCGCGCGCCCACCGGGGGAGGCCGAGGCCGCGGGACCGCAGCTGGCCGCCCTCTTCGGCGCAGGCCTCAAAACTCATCCAGACGAAGCGCGCCTTCCCCTTGATGTTGCGCAGCGGCACAAAACCCCAGAGGCGGCTGTCGGCGCTGTGGTCGCGGTTGTCGCCCATCACGAAGACATGGCCCTCGGGCACGATCTCGGGGCCGAAGTCATCGCGCCGGGCGCCATAGGCGGTGGACTCGAGCGCAGAGAAGCGGTGCCCGCCGAGCTGCTCGTCGTAGCGGCGGGTGGGCGCCTCGGCGCAGGTGTCGTCGACGAAGGCGTAGTCGCCCAGCGCCTCCCGCGGCTGGGGCTCGCCGTTGATCCAGACCTGCCCGGCGCGGACCGCCACCGACTCGCCGGGCAGCCCGACCACGCGCTTGACGTAGTCGTAGGTCCCAAAGGGCGGGATGGGCAGGTCGACCCACTGGGCCGGCCCGACGTCGGACCCGGGGAAGACGAAGACGATGACGTCGCCGCGATCGGGCACCCGCGGGGGCGTCATCGGGATCCGGGTCAGGGGCCACCGCCAGCCGTAGGCCGACTTGGCGACGACGATGTGGTCGCCGATGAGCAGCGTCGGCACCATCGAGCCGCTGGGGATCCGGAAGGGCTCAAACAGCAGGCTGCGGACGAGCAGCACCCCGAGCATGAGCGGGGTCCAGGTGAGCACCGCCTCCACGACGAAGCGTCTGACGGGGTTTGGGTCGGTGCTCATGGCTCGGCGCGGGCGGCGGGGGACGGCGACGGCCGGAGCTAACCGAATAGGGGGCGGCGCCCGGCGCAGCGCGCCGGCAGGGGAGGCGAGATGGCGTGGTCGGTGCGGTTGCGCGGGGCGCTCGACGCGCGGCCGTCGCGGGCGCGGGTCGCCCCCGAGCAGGACCACGCCGCCGTCGCGCTGGTCGTGGACCCCGATGGACACCTGCTGTTCATCCGGCGGGCCGAGCGGGCCGGCGATCCCTGGAGCGGGCACCTCGCCTTCCCGGGCGGGCGGGCCGAGCCCGGTGACGCCGACCTGCGGGCCACCGCCGCCCGCGAGGCCGAAGAAGAGCTCGGCCTCGCGCTGCACCCGCAGCCCGATCTGGGGCACCTCGACGACATCTTCGCGGTGGGCGTGCGGCGGGGGCCGCGGCCCTTGCTCATCCGCGGGCACCTATGGGCGCTGCCCGACCGGCCCGAGCTCCGGCCCAACCCTGAGGTCGCGGCGGCATTTTGGTGGCCGATCGACCACCTGCTGTCGCTGCAGGGCCGGGTGGTCAAGCGCTGGGTCCACGCCGGGCAGCCGATCCAGCTCCCCGCGGTGCGCCTGGGCGAGGACGAGCTCTGGGGCCTCAGCCTGCAGCTGGTCGACGACCTGCTGCGGCGCTTCGGGGTCGAGCCGCCGGTGGTCCCCATCCTGCCGGGCTGAGCCGCCTCCCCGCAGACCATCGCGTCTGTAGCTGGTGCGGCGATACCAACAGATCTGTCTGGGGCTGCCTTGGCCGGCAGAGCGAACGGCGCGGCGCGAGGAGGCTGCCAACAAGAATGTCTGATGATGGCGCGCGCCCACCGACGAACCTGTCGGTCCGCCTCCGCAGCCCCCGGCCAGACGGTGCGGCGGCGGTCGCCCGCGCAGCCTCCGACGAGATCGTCAGGCTCCCACGGCGCCCTTGTCGGATGGAACAGACGCATGCGTCTTTTGGCGGAGAGCGCCCCACCGCTGGGCGCGAGGCCTCGCGCTCAGGGCGCGGCGGGCAGTGCGGCCCGGGCGGGGAGGCCGCGGGCGAGGCGCTCGGCTTCGTCGTGCAGCGCGTCGACCTCGCTGGCGCTGAACACGGCCCGCAGGCTGCCTTGGGCGTCGAAGAGCAGCAAGGCATCGTCGGGCAGGGGCGCGCCGGCCAGCACCCGCTCTTGGAGCGCGGGGAGGCCGGGCGTCGGCACCCGCAGCAGGTTCCAGCGGCTCGGATCGGGCTGCCCCCGGACCGCGCCGCCCTCGACCGGCAACAGGCTCAGCAGCCGCACCGGGGCGTCGTCGTCGAGCGTGGCCGCGAGCTGCGCGAGCGTCGCGCCGCGGGCCGCGCAGCCAGGCGCCGCCGGGCCGCAGGGCTCAGGCGCCAGCTCGACGATCAGGACCTCGCCGAGAAAGGCGTGGCTGTCGATGAGCCGCCCCTCGATCGTCTGCAGGGGTAGGTTCGGCAGCCGCGCGAGGTGGGGCAGGGGAGGGGAGAGCTGCCCGAGCAGCGCGGCCACGGGGACCGCGAGCACGGCCACGCTGAACGCGGTCCAGCCCAACACCTGGACCGGGCCCTGGATGAGGGGCGGGCCGCTCACCCCCGCACCTCGTGGATGATCGCGTCGACCGCCAAGACGCCAAAAAGGCCGCAGAGGTAGATGAGCGAGGCGAAGAAGACCTTCCTGGCGTGATCATCGCCAAGGCGGTCCTTGTACCAGCGCACCACTTGCCACAAGAAGTAGAGGCTCAGCGCGCTGCCCAGGGTCAGGGTGGCCACGCCGGCGGCGCCGACATGGACCAGGGCCAGCGGCATGATCACCAGCGGCAGCGTGTAGAGCAGCGCCTGGCGCCGCGTCGCCTCGTGGCCGTGCTCGAGCGGGAAGACCACCAGCCCGGCCTGGGCGTACTCGCTGAGCCGGTAGGTGCCGATCGCCAGCGAGTGGGGGATCTGCCACAAGAAGAGGATCGCGAAGAGGATGAGCCCGCCCGGGTCGAGCGCTCCGGTGGCCGCGGTCCAGCCGATGAGCGGCGGCAGGGCCCCCGGGAGCGCCCCGACCAGCGTCGACAACGAGCTGCGGCGCTTGAGCGGCGTGTAGACCAGCACGTAGGTGAGCAGCGCCACCGCGGCGAGCAGGCCGGCCATCGGCGAGGTCAGCCAGGTCAGCAGCGGCACGCTGATCAGCGAGAGCGCGACCCCGAAGACCAAGGCGGTCGGGGGCGCCATGCGGCCCGCGGGCAGCGGCCGGGTGCGCGTGCGGAGCATGTGCCGGTCGGTCTCGCGCTCCAAATAGCAGTTGAGCGCGTTGGCCCCGCCGACCACCGCCATCGTGCCGGCGACGGCCGCGACGGCGACCTTCAGCGGCACGTCGCGGTCGGTCAGCCACAAGCCGCCGCCGGCGGTCACCAGCACCAGCGCCGAGAGCCGCGGCTTGGTGAGCGACATCAGGTCGGCGAAGAAGCCGGGGCGCGCCTCGTGGTCCGCCGCAGGGGCCACCATGGGCTCCTCAACGGCGTTGACCAAAGGCGCGTCGGCGTCGGCTGGGAGGGCGTCGACCGGACCAGGGGGAGGGGTGCCCATCGCTGCGGCCGAGGTCTCGTCGCCGCAGGGCGGCCGGGGAGGGGCGCGGGCTTCGCGCGGCCCGGCGCGCCGACGGGCGCGGGGGCGGAGCGCCGCGCGTCTGCGCGGAGCCCCGGTCCTGTCACCGCCGGGGCACGGCCTGTCAAGCGTGGGCCGTAGAAGGTGCGCGCGCGCATGCTTTGGCTGAAAAGAAGACGTGTGGTCCGCGCCGGGAGGGGCCTGGGCGCCTTGCGGACCGGGGCGGCCTTGCTAATGGCGCCCCTTCGCACGCCCGGGCTGGCGTCAAGCGTCCGAGCTCACCCTGTCTCCCCCCCGTCGACCCGCCCCGCGATCAGGCCGCGCCCTCGGGCCGGCCGCACGCGGCGGCTCCGCTCCCCTCAGGATGACGTTGGCGACGCTGTCGTCGCTTGGTTAGTCCCTCCAGCTCCCGATGATCGGGGACGATGCCGCCGCCGCTTCCCGGCGCTGGCTGCACGACCTCCCGGTTGGGCTACGCTGCCACCTTGGCCTCTCGTCGCGGCGCCGCTCAGCGGCGCGGCCACCCAGAAGGACCCCATGCCTCAATCCCTCCTGGTCACCATCTACGTCCTCTTCGGCATGACCTGCACCGTCGGCCTGACGTTCACGCTGCCGGTGGTGGCCAACGTCCTGCTCGGCGTCTTCACGATGGTCTTCGGCGAGCTCTTTGGGATGAAGTTCCGCGGCCTCCGCAGCGGCACGCTCAGCCCCGAAGAGGGCAACGACGATCCCCAGATCGTGATCGGCTACCCGCCGGGCTACAAGAAGCCGGTGCACCACGCCGCTGCGGTCGAGGTCGAGCCCGACACGGTGCCGACGGGCATGCTGACCCGCCTCGCCCTGGTGACCACGGTCGTGATCGTGGCGCTGGTCATCGGCGGCACGCAGCTGTTCAAGCACCAGCTCGCCAAAGAGCTCGTCGAGAAGGGCTACCCCGCCGGCACCGAGGTGGTGCCCCGGGTGATGAACAAGTGAGCCCGCGTGGGCGCCGGTCCCTGCGGCGGTCCCTCGCGGCGGCCCTGCTCCGCTCTGCCCTGGTCGGGGCAGCGGGTCTGGGCGCGGTCGCGTGGGCGGACGCCGGCGCGGACGCGCCCCTGCGCTCGGGCGGCCTCAACGACTCGCTCGTGTCGGCCGCCACCGTGCCGCCTGAGCTCGCCGACGTCGGTGTCGATGAGCACCTCGGCCGGCAGCTCGACCTGAACCTGAAGGTGCGCAGCCACACCGGCGCGACCATCCGGCTCGACGAGGTGCTGCGCGGCGACAAGCCGGTGCTGTTCACCCTGAACTACTTCACCTGCGAGACGCTCTGCTCGTTGCAGCTCAACGCCGTCCTCGACGGCCTGCGCGCGCTCGACTGGGTGCCGGGCGGCGAGTTTCGGGTCGTCACGCTGAGCATCGATCCCAACGAGGACGCCGCGCTGGCCGCCAAGAAGCGCGCGACCTACCTCGACAGCCTCGGCAAGGGCGAGGTCGAGTGGCACTTCCTCACCGCTGACGCGGCGACCATCGCCTCGATCACCGACGCGGTGGGCTTCCGCTACCGCTACGACGAGAAGACCAAGCAGTTCGCGCACCCGGCGGTGGTGACCTTCTTGGCGCCCAATGGCTCGGTCGCCCGCTACCTCTACGGCGTCAACTATCCGGCCCGGGACCTGAAGTTTGCGCTGATCGAGTCGGCGGCGGGGCGGGTGGGTAGCCCGGTCGAGAAGTTGATTCTGAGTTGTTTTCAATACGATCATGCGATTGGCAAGTACACCCCTGCGGCGTTTGGTGTGATGCGCCTCGGTGGTGCGGTCTCGCTGTTGTGTGTCGGTTCCCTTGGTTTTGTGTTGTGGCGTCGGGAGCTCAAAGCCCGCGCAAATGGGAGTACCACCTGATGTCCATGCTGCTGCCCCTGCTCGCCGCCGGTGTGGCTCGCGCCGATGGCGGGCAATTCTGGATGCCGAAGGCCGCGTCGACCTACGCCCAGCAGGTCGACGATGTCTTCTACTTCATCTACTTCACGGACGCGGCCTTCTTCGTCGTGCTGATGGCGGCCATGATCATCATGGCCGTGAAGTACAAGCGCCGGACCGAAGACGACGCGACTCCGCTCATCAAGGGCAACCACACGCTCGAGCTGGTGTGGTCGGTCTTCCCGACCTTCCTGCTCGTCGCGATGTTCTGGCTCGGCTTCGTCGGCTGGATCAACATGGCGGTCCCGCCGGCCGACTCGATGGAGATCCGCGTCATCGGCCAGAAGTGGAACTGGACCTACCAGTACCCGGGCACGACCGTCAACGGCGAGACCTTCCCGGGCTTTGAGGTCGCGGGCGCCGATGAAGAGTGCATGAAGCGCATCGGCGATCCGACCCGCGACATCGAGTGCAACGCGCCGATCGTCGTGCCGGCCGGCAAGCCGGTCAAGCTGGTCATGAACAGCCGCGACGTGCTGCACAGCTTCTTCATCCCGGACTTCCGCGCCAAAAAAGACGTGGTCCCGGGCCGCTACACCCAGCTGTGGTTCGAGGCCCCCGAGCCGGGCGAGCACAACGTGTTCTGCACCGAGTACTGCGGTGACCGCCACGGCTACATGTACAGCAAGGTCAAGGTCCTGCCGCAGGCCGAGTTCGACGCCTGGATGAACGAGCAGTTCGCCAAGGCGAAGGCCTCGGGCGCGCTGACCGGCGCCGCGCTGGGCGAGCAGCTCTTCGCCAGCAAGGGCTGCGCGGGCTGCCACAAGGTCGACGGCACCCGCCTCGTCGGCCCGCCGCTCAACGCCAAGTTCGGCACCCAAGAGAACCTTGAGGGCGGCGCCACCGTCACGATCGACGAGGGCTACCTCCGCGAGTCCATCCTGGTGCCCGGCGCCAAGGTCGTGGCCGGCTACCCGCCGTCGATGCCGCCCTACCAGGGCCAGCTCAACGACGTCCAGGTCGAGGGCCTCGTCGAGTACATCAAGTCTCTCAAGTAAACGCCCCTGTCCCTCCATCGCGCGCCCGCACCGCGGCGCGCCCTCGGGAGCCCCATGAGCACCTCAACGCTCGACGGCGTCGGACACGGAGCGTCCGGCAGCAACTACCTCAACGCCAAGAAGGGCCTGATGAGCTGGCTCTTCACGATCGATCACAAGCGGATCGGCGTGATGTACCTGGCGACCGTCCTGACCTTCTTCTTGGCCGGCGGCCTGTTCGCGCTCGCCATCCGCACCGAGCTGGCGACCCCGGCCGGTGACCTGTTCTCGGCCGCGGTCTACAACAAGCTGTTCACGCTGCACGGCGCCATCATGGTGTTCCTGGTGCTCGTGCCGGCCATCCCCGCGACGCTGGGCAACTTCCTGCTGCCCCTGCAGCTCGGCACCATCGACGTGGCCTTCCCGAAGCTCAACCTGTTGAGCTTCCACATCTATGTGCTGGGGGCCATGTTCTTCGTCTACACGCTGGTCACTGGCGGCGTGGACACGGGCTGGACCTTCTACACGCCCTACAGCTCCTCGTCGGCTGACGGCAACGTGGTCGCTGCGCTCACCGGCGCGTTCATCCTGGGCTTCAGCTCGATCCTCACCGGGCTGAACTTCATCGTGACCGTGCACAAGATGCGCGCCCCGGGCGTGACCTGGCTGCGCATGCCGCTGTTTGTGTGGGCCATCTACGCGACCAGCGTCATCCAGGTGCTCGCGACCCCGGTCATCGCCATCACCCTCTTCCTGCTCATCTTCGAGAAGGTTGTGGGGATCGGCATCTTCGACCCGGCGCTCGGCGGCGACCCCGTGCTGTTCCAGCACTTCTTCTGGTTCTACAGCCACCCGGTCGTCTACGTGATGGTGCTCCCCGCCTTTGGCGTCATGAGCGAGACCATCACGGTCCACAGCCGCAAGCACATCTTCGGCTACACGGCGATCGCCGCGTCTTCGGTGGCCATCGCCGCGGTCGGCTTCATCATCTGGGGCCACCACATGTTCGTGTCGGGCCAGTCTGAGCTGTCTGGCACGGTGTTCTCGCTGCTGACCTTCGCGGTCGCCATCCCGACCGCGATCAAGCTCTGCTCCTGGATCGCCACCCTCTACAAGGGCAGCATCCAGTGGAACTCGCCGATGCTCTACAGCCTCGGCTTCCTGTGGATCTTCGCCATCGGCGGCCTCACCGGCCTGTTCCTCTCGACGCTGGCCACCGACGTGCACCTCCACGACACCTACTTTGTCGTGGCGCACTTCCACTACGTCATGATGGGCGGCGTGCTCTTCGCGCTGATCGCCGGCATGCACCACTGGTGGCCGAAGATCACCGGCAAGATGTACAACGACACCATCGGCAAGGCGACCTTCGTCCTGGCGTTCATCGGCTACAACCTGACCTTCTTCCCGCAGTTCGTCGCGGGCAGCCAGGGCATGCCGCGCCGGTACCACCAGTACCTGCCCGAGTTCGAGATGTGGAACCAGCTCTCCACGCTGGGCAGCTACCTCTTCGGCCTCTCGCTGTTCATCATCCTCGGCTACCTGCTCCAGAGCCTCTTCTCGGGCAAGGCCGCCCCCCGGAACCCCTGGGGCGCCGCCTCCCTGGAGTGGAAGACCCAGAGCCCGCCGGTCGAGCACAACTTCGAGGGCGACGTGGTCTGCACGCATGGCCCCTACGACTATGACGCGCTGCGGACCCTGAAGTCCTGAGCGCCGCCCGCGCCGGGGCCTCCAGCCTGGGGGCCCAGGCGCGCCCCTTCTCCCTCCGCCCTTTCTGTGACCCCCATCGGTGGTCGAGAGGATTCGACGAATGAGCACAGCCGCCGGCGCCGACCACGGGCACGCGCATCCGTGGTACCAGGCCCACCACTTCAAGAACATGGAGCAGCAGAACGCTGCCAACAAGTTCGGGATGTGGCTCTTCCTGGTCCAGGAGCTCCTTTTCTTCGCGGGCCTGTTCATGGCCTACGCGTCCATGCGCTTCTTCTACCCGGGCACCTGGCTCGAGGCGGCAGAGCAGCTCGACAAGGTCATGGGCGCGGTCAACACCGTCGTCCTGCTGACCTCGTCGCTGACGATGGCGCTCGGCGTCCGCGCGGCGCAGCTCGGCAACAACGGGCAGGTGGTCGCCTGGTGCGCCGCCACCCTCGCCGGCGCCTACGGCTTCCTCGTCATCAAGTACCTGGAGTACAGCCACAAGATCCACGTCGGGCTGCTGCCCGGCAAGTGGTTCGACTTCAAGGAGCTGACCCAGAGCGGCACCGACGCGCCCCAGCTGTTCTTCTCGGTCTACTTCATGATGACCGGCGTGCACGGCCTCCACGTCGTGATCGGCATCGGCGTCATCTTCTGGATCATGCTCCGGGCCATGCGCAAGGACTTCAGCCCCGACAACTACTCGGCCGTCGAGAACGTGGGTCTGTACTGGCACTTGGTCGACTTGATCTGGATCTTCCTCTTCCCCCTCCTCTACCTGGTCCGCTGAGCGGAAAGGGAGCCACGCATGTCCTCCTCTCACGCGATCGGGAACGACCACGACCACGCCGGCGGGCACATCACGCCCCTGCCGGTGTACTTCGCGGTCTACGGCGCCCTGCTGGTGCTGACCGTGGTGACGGTGGCGGTGTCCTACATGGGCCTGCCCCCGCTCCAGAGCATCACCGTCGCCATGCTCGTGGCCATGGTCAAGGCCACGCTGGTCGGCGCCTGGTTCATGCACCTCAAGTATGACGCCAAGTTCAACGTCTTCACCTTCATCGCCGCCCTGTGGTTCATGGCCAGCTTCTTCGTGTTCACTTTCTATGACCTCGCCAGCCGCGGCATGGTCAACGAGGTGACCGGGCAGCACGTGCTCCACAAGGACATGGACGAGCTGAAGAAGTGAGCACGGCCCCCGCCAGCGGCGGCGGCGCCACCTGCCGCTGCGGCTTCGGCCGGGGGCACCACATGGTGTCCCCGGTCCCCACCTACACGAGCTGGGGCAAGTTCTGGGTCTTCTTCATGGGGGTCAGCTCGGTGCCCATCCGGCTCGACTTCCAGTGCCGGGTCTGCGGCCAGTCCTTCGACCACACGGTCGACCCCGCCGAGTGCCGGGCGCTGCTCTAAAGCCCCGCCCGCTCCGCCCGCCCCGCCAAGTCCCGTGCCGGCCGACCTCGATCCGGGGTCGGCCGCGCCGCTTTTCGGGCCCCGCGGGATAGGGCGGCGCGGCCCCGACGGCGTGCGCTGCGCCGTCCCCGCCCCCTGATCGTGCGGCCGCGCTGGCCGCTGGAGGATCCATGAAGGCCCCCATTCGCGTCGCCGTGACCGGCGCCGCTGGCAACATCGGCTACGCGCTCCTGTTCCGCATCGCGTCCGGCGACTGCTTCGGCAAGGACCAGCCCGTCATCCTGCAGCTCCTCGAGGTCACCCCCGCGCTCGGCAAGCTCGAGGGCGTGGTGATGGAGCTGCTCGACTGCGCCTTCCCGCTCCTGGCCGGCGTCGAGATCTCGGACGACCCGAACGTCGCCTTCCGCGGCGCCAACAAGGCCTTCCTGGTCGGCTCCCGCCCCCGCGGCCCCGGCATGGAGCGCAGCGACCTGCTCAAGGTCAACGGCGCCATCTTCACCGCCCAGGGCAAGGCGCTCAACGACAACGCCGCCTCTGACGTGCAGATCATCGTGGTGGGCAACCCCTGCAACACCAACGCGCTCATCGCGATGCACGCGGCCAAAGACATCCCGGCCGACCGCTTCACCGCGATGACCCGGCTCGACCAGAACCGCGCCGTGGCCCAGCTCGCGCTCAAGCTCGGCCAGCCGGTCAGCGCGGTCCGCAACCTCGCGGTCTGGGGCAACCACAGCCCGACCATGTTCGCCGACTTCCTCCACGCCACCGTCAACAGCGTGCCCGTCGTCGATCTGATCGACGATGCCTGGCTGCGCGAGACCTTCATCAAGACCGTCGCCCAGCGCGGCAAGGCCATCATCGACGCCCGCGGCGTGAGCAGCGCCGCCAGCGCCGCCGGCGCGGCGATCGACCACATGGCCGAGTGGCACCACGGCACCGCGCCGGGCGCCTGGGCCAGCGTCGGCATCCCCAGCAAGGGCTGGTACGGCGTGCCCGAGGGCCTCATCTTCAGCTTCCCCGTCGTCATCCGCGACGGCCAGTTCAGCGTGGTCGAGGGCATCAAGCACGGCGCCTTCGCGCAAGAGAAGCTCGCCGTCACCATCGCCGAGCTGCAAGAAGAGAAGGCCGCGATCGCCGACATGCTCGGCTAAACGCCGGGCGCGCGCGCCGGCGGCCGGGGGCCGGACCCCCCGCGTCGCCGGCGCGTCATCGCGCTGCCCCCGCAGCGCCCTTGCCGCCTGACGCCGATTTTGCCATCATGGGGCACCTGATGCGCGGGGGGGACCGCCCCCTGGCCGGAGCTCTCGATGCGCGCCCTCCCCCCCCTGCGACCCGCCGCCCTTGCTCTGCTCGGGCTGGCCGCGTGCAGCGACAGCACCTTCACCTCGCTCAAAGAGCCGGAGGCGGGTGAGGGGCCCGCGATCGAGGTCAGCCCCGCCCTGCTGCAGTTCGGCACGGTCAGCCGTGATGAGGTCGCGGTCCAGACCTTCACCGTCAGCAGCGTCGGCGCGATGGACCTGACGCTCGACGGCATGCAGATCGACGGCGAGGGCGCGTCCAGCTTCTCGATCCTCACGACCGAGGGGGTCGAGGGCCTCTTGCCGCCGGGCGCCACCGTCGACGTCGAGGTCGCCTTCACGCCGATGGCCGCCAACGAGCAGCTCGCGACGTTGAGCGTCTTCTCCGACGACCCGGATCGCCCGATCGCCCCGGTCGAGCTCTTCGGCGGCGGGGCGGTGCCCGAGCTGCAGATCGAGCCCGACCCGGTCGACTTCGGCGCGTCCTACGTGGGCTGCCCCAAGTCCGAAGAGGTCGTGCTCCGCAACGTGGGCACCGATGAGCTCGTCATCTCGGCGATCAGCTTCGCCGCCGACGCCGAGCTGTGGATGGACGCGGGCCCCGCGCTGCCGCTGACCCTGGCGCCGGGCGCCGAGCAGCGCCTGACCTTCGGCTTCAACCCCGTGGCCGACGCCGAGCACGTCGGGGCGCTGACCGTCGAGAGCAACGAGCCGCTGGGAACGCGGGTCGCCGAGGTGCTCGGCCGCGGCCGCTACGCCGGCGACTACGTCGACGCGTGGACCGTGCCGTCCGACCCGCCGACCGACATCATGTTCGCGGTCGACCAGTCCTGCTCGATGGACGACGACACCGCCCGGCTGGCGGCGAATTTCTCGACCTTCATCGGCCTGCTCGGCGGCTACTCCACCGACTGGCAGGTCATCGTCGCCAACGGCGACGACGGCTGCAACCACAGCGGCGTGCTCAGCCCGGCGGTCAGCGGCTACGCGGCGACCTTCTCGCGCGAGGTCGGTCGCAACGGCGGCGACTACACCGAGGCCCTGCTCAGCGTCGCCGCCAACGCGATCGAGAAGTCGGCCACCGGCTACTGCAACTCCGGCTTCGTCCGCGAAGACGCCGCGCTGCACATCATCCTCGTCTCTGACGAGCCCGAGCAGAGCGCCTGGCTCAGCGGCCAGACCTGGGACGTGCTGGTGGGCCGCATCCAGGCGGCCAAGGGCGACGTGGGCCGGGTCAAGATCAGCGCCATCGCCGGCGACTACCCGGGCGGCTGCGCCAGCGCCGACCCGGCCAGCGGCTACTACGAGGCCGTCACCGCGACGGGGGGCGAGTTCCTGTCCATCTGCTCGGATTGGGCCAGCACGACCAGCCTCGAGCGGCTCGCCAGCGCGAGCATCACCCAGCGCAGCTTCACCCTCGAGCGCACCCCCCTGGTCAGCTCGATCGTCGTGACCCTCAACGGCGAGGTCGTCACCGGCTGGACCTACGACGCCGCCACCAACACCATCTCGATGCCCGACGGGGTCAGCCCCGAAGAGGGCGACTTGGTCGAGATCGCGTATGGCGGCGTGGCCAGCTGCGACTGAGCGGGCGGCCCCGGGCGCCGACGCGCCCCCGCCGCGCGCGCCCGCGGCC
>JBJONS010000817.1:0-7834 GCA_046051725.1 Pseudomonadota bacterium
GTGATGGACCCCGACTTCCTCGACTGGGTCTTCACGATGCAGATGGCCCTCGACGACGACCCGGCCGAGGTCGCCGCCGCGGTGCTCGAGCGCCGCGCCGCGCTGTACACCGCCCTCCAGTCGCTGTTCTCGGCATGGGAGCAGGCGGGCAGCCCGCCGCCTGGCCACCCCAGCCTCGCCGGGGCCCCCGATCTGCTGGCCCAGCTCCGCTACGTCGAGCAGCTGCAGGCCCGCCTCGACGCCCCTTCGGCCTGAGCGCCCCGCCGCGCCTCCCCTCCCTTTTGACCGCCGGGGCTGCGCCGCCGCGCGCCCCCTCTGGAGCCCCTCCCCATGGCCAACATCGGCATCGACCTCGGCACCACCCACTCGCTCGTCGCGGTCGTGCTCAGCGGAAAGGCCCGCGTGCTGCTCGACGACGACGAGCGCGCCCTGCTGCCGAGCGCGGTGCGGGTGCGCGCCGACGGCCGCCCCGAGGCGATCGGCTACCCGGCCCTGGCCCGGGCCACCGAGCCCGGCGGCCACACCTTCACCAGCTTCAAGCGGTTCATGGGCCGCGGCGCGGCCGAGGTGGCCGAGGACGCCCGGCGCTTCCGCTACCCGCTGGTCGCCGACGCCCAGGGCATGGTCCGCTTCGCGGTCGGCGAGGGGCAGATCACCCCGGTCGAGCTGTCGAGCCTCGTGCTGCGCCTGCTGCACGCCCGCGCCGAGGACTGTCTGATGGGCCGACCCGGGGGCGCGGTGATCACCGTGCCGGCCTGGTTTGACGACGGCCAGCGCCAAGCGACCCGCGACGCGGCCAAGGTGGCCGGGGTCGAGCTGCTGCGGCTGCTCAACGAGCCCACCGCCGCGGCGATCGCGTACGGCCTCCAAAACGCCCAAGACGGCCGCAAGGTCGCCGTCTATGACCTCGGCGGCGGCACCTTCGACGTGTCGCTGCTCGAGCTGAGCGACGGCGTCTTCCAGGTGCTGGCGACCGCCGGCGACACCCACCTCGGCGGCGACGACTTCGACCACGCGCTGGCCGACCACCTGCTCAGCGCCGCGGGCCTGCCCCGGGTCGAGGGCGCCGACTGGCGGCGGGTGGTCACCGCCGCCGAGGCCACGAAGCGCGCGCTCTCCGCCGCCGACGCGGCCACCGCCACCTTCGAGGTCGGCGGCCAGAACTTCGCGATCCCCGTCGACCGCGCCACCTTCGAGCAGCTCATCGCGCCGCTGGTCGACCAGACCGGGGCGGCGGTGCGCCGGGCGCTGTCCGACGCCGGCCTGCGCCCCAGCGAGATCGACGAGGTCGTGCTGGTCGGCGGCAGCACCCGGGTGCCCCGCGTGCGGTCCTTCGTCGCCGGGCTCTTCGGCCGCACCCCGCACACCGATCTCAACCCCGACGAGGTCGTGGCGATCGGCGCGGCGATCCAGGCCGACCTGCTCAGCGGCCAGAGCCAGATCACCGAAGACATCCTGCTGCTCGACGTGCTGCCCCTGTCGCTCGGCCTCGAGATGATGGGCGGGGTCACCGAGCGCCTGCTGCCCCGCCAGAGCAGCATCCCGGCCCAGGCCACCGCCACCTTCACCACCCACGTCGACGACCAGACCGCGGTCGACCTGCACGTGGTCCAGGGCGAGCGCGAGCTGGCCGCCGACAACCGCAGCCTCGCCCGCTTCAAGCTGCGCATCCCGCCGATGCCCGCCGGCGTGCCCCGGGTGCGGGTCGACTTTGTGGTCGACGCCGACGGCCTGCTCAAGGTGAGCGCCGCCGAAGAGCACACCGGGGTCGAGGCCCAGATCGAGGTCAGCGCCAGCTACGGCCTGTCGGATGAAGAGGTCGAGCAGCTGCTCGAGGACGCCATCGACCACGCCGAGGACGACATCGACAAGCGGCTGCTCATCGAGGCGCGGGTCGAGGGCGAGCAGATCTTGCACGCGCTGCGCTCGGCCCTGGCCACCGACGCGGCGATGGCCGAGCCCGGTGAGCTCGCGGCCTTCACCGAGGCCGAGGCCGCGCTGGCCGCCGCGCTGGGCGGCGACGACCGCCGGGCCATCCAGGCCGCCGGCGAGCGGGTCGACCGCCTCACCGCCCCCTTCGCCCAGCGGCGCATCGAGCGCGATCTGGCGGTGGCGATCACCGGGCGCATGGCGTCCGAGGTCGACGCCCAGCTCGGGTCGGGCTGAGCGGAGCTCAGGGTTTGGGCGCCCCGCCCGCCTGCGGCGGTCGGCGGCCCCCCGGCTGGGCTCGGCCTGCGGCCTCGGTCCCCCGGCCTGCGGCCCGGTGACCGGCGCTGCGCGCCGCCCGCCGGTCGGCCTGGCGCGCGTCAAGCGGGAACGACGCGCTCGACGTCAACCCGGCGCAGCGCGGCACAGCGCGCCGGCCGCCGCCCGCACCTCGTCCGAGACCCGGGCGTCGGCCGCGAGCCGCGCCCAAAAGTCGGCCACCGCTGGCGCGACCTGCTCGACCTCGGCGGAGAGATCAGCCGGGGCCGGGCGGGGCGGCCGCAGCGGCGGGCGCTCGTTGTGCTGGGGCATCCAGGCCATGGGCAGCATGTCGTAGATGGGCATCACGCCGTCGATCTCGACGCCGTTTAGGCCCAGCGCGAGGTTGCCGAGGTGCATGTCGGTGTTGCCGATGCCGTGGCCGAAGGCCTCGAGCAGGCAGACCTGCGCCACCGCCGCGGGGCCGAGCCGCCCCGCCCGGCCCAGGGCCCGCGCGCTGAGCGACCACCGGATGGACGCGCCCGGCGGGTGCTCGGCGAACTCTGCGTCGGCCGCCTCGAGCGAGACGCAGCCCCGCCGCCCGCCCCGCGGGTCCCGGTCAAAACGCCGCGACAGCAGCCAGGCCCGCCCATGGGCGAGCTGCACCGTGGCGCGCGCCGCCCAGCCCGGCCGCCAGGCCTCGACGACCGCGCCGGCGAGCTGCTCGGCCACCAGCAGGTCGGCCACCCGCCGCCCCACCGGCTCGCTGACCGGCGGCGAGTACTTGACGATGAGCTCGTGCAGGCCATCCGCGGCGCGCAGCGCGGCCAGGGCCTTGGGCTGCTCCCCCGCCGCCGAGCTTCCCGGCGGCGGGTCTTCGACGCCCGCGGCGAGCTGCGCGGCCAGCAGGTCGATCACGCCCGCTTCGGTGTCGGCGCAGGCCGGGGGCGGCGCGGCCCCCATCGCCGCCACCCGCATCGCCTCGCCGAGGACAAAAGCCCCCGGCGCGCTGATCCCCGCGGTGCACAGGTAGCGGAGCACCTGATCGGCGCCCCACTCCCGCACGTCGGCGGGCAGCTCGCGCAGCCCGAGCGCGCGGGGCAGGCGCCGGCCCAAGAAGCCCTGCGGCCGCAGGTCGTGGAGGAACCAGGGCAGGTCGGGGTAGGCCACCGCGGGCCCGCCGTCGGCGGGCAGGGCGGCGAAGCCCGCGGGCTCGATGGGCAGCAGGTGCAGCAGGGGCGCGTCGGGGGCCGTGCGGGTGGGGCCCCAGGCGAAGACCGGCACCGGGCTGAGCACGCCGGGGATCGACCGGATCAGCGCGTAGGTCGAGGTCTTGCGCGCGCCCAAGCGCACCACGCGGTCGGGGTGCGCCCGCAGCAGGCGCCCGAGCGCGTCGGCGCTGCAGCCCAGCGCCTCGTGCAGCGCGCGGCCCGAGGCGGGGCCCTGGCGCAGGCGGCGCAGCAGCGGGTCGAGGGCGGCGGTCGGCAGCATGAGCCTCCCTCAAGGCCAGGGGCCAGCGCGGCGGTGACCGCAGGATAACCGACGCCGCCGTCGCCGAGGTAGCGGTCGAGATAGCCCAGCACCAGAGCACTCTGGTGCTCGCATCGCTTCGTCCTCACCCCAGACCGCAGAAGACACCGCAGGACAAACCGCCGGCTCCGCCTCGGCCCGCCGCGGCTCCAGCGCAGGGCTGCGGCCGCGGCGCGCCCCTCCGCCCGACCCTCCGCCCGCCCCGCTCCGGCGAGGCCGCCCGCTCCTCCCCCTTGCCGCGGCGGTGATCGGTCCGCAGGGGTCCGCCTCCCGCGATCCCGCGGGCGCCACGGCGGCCCTCGCCCGCCCCGGAGCTCCCCGATGACCGACGCCGCGCCCAGCCAGGCCACGCCCAACCGCCCCCTCCACCACGGGGGCCACGGCCCGGCCGCCCAGGCCCAGATCGACAGCTTCCACAGCGACGTGGTGCGCAAGGTCGCCGAGGCCGTCGACCGCGACGCCCTGGTGGTGGTGGGCATGGCGATGAACCCCTTCGTCGGCAAGGCCAAGAAGGCGCTGCAGAACGCCAACCTCACCTTCACTGTGCTCGACTTCGGCGGATATACCGGCATGTGGAAGCAGCGGCTCGCCATCAAGATGTGGTCGGGCTGGCCCACCTTCCCCCAGGTCTACGTGCACGGCCGCCTCGTGGGCGGGTTCAAAGAGACCGAGGCCGCGCTGGCCTCGGGCGACCTGCAGCGCTGGCTGGGCGCCGGCCGCAGCTGAGGCGCCGGCCGCGCGACGACCAAGGTCCCCTCAGCCGCCCGAGATCACGAGCTGCAGGGCGCCCCCGTCGCGCCAGACCGTGGCGCTGACCACCCGGCGGCCGCCCACCCGCTCGGCCCAGGCCAGCGGATCGGCCGGCAGCGCGCCCATCAGGCCCACCAGCAGGTCGCCGGGCAGGGCCCCGGCCCAGGCCGCCGCGCTGCCCGGCTCGACGTCGACCACCAGCAGCGCGCCGGCGGGCGCCCCCTCGGGCAGGTCGAGGCCCAGCGCCGCCGCCCCCTCCGCCGTGGCGGGCGCCAGGGTCAGGCCCGCCCAGCGCACCGCGTCGCGCGGCGCGGGCGCCGGCGGCGCGCCCTCGACCGGCACGGTGAGCCGCAGGCGCGCCCCGCCCCGCTGCACCCCGAGCACCAGCGGCGGCCGCGGGCTGCGGGTCAGCACCAGGGCCGCCAGCGCCGCCGCGTCGGCCACCCCGGCCCCGTCGGCCTCGGTCACCACGTCGCCCGGGCGCAGGCCGGCGCCCTCTGCCCGCGAGCGGGGCAGCACCCGCGCCACCGCCACGCCCCCGGTCAGCGGCGCCACGCCGGGCACGAGGCCCAAGGTGGCCCGCGGGGGCGTCCCGCCCGCCTGCAGGGCCGGCAGCCGGTCGCGCACCAGCCGGCTCGGGATGGCGAAGCCGATGCCCTCGCCAACCGCCTGGGCGCCCGGCGCGTAGATGGCGGTGTTGATGCCGATGACCTCGCCGCGCAGGTCAAAGAGCGGCCCGCCGCTGCTGCCGGGGTGGATGGGCGCGTCGGTCTGCAGGTAGTCGGCGATCTCGTGGGGGTGCAGGCCGCGGCGGCTCTTGGCGCTCAGCACGCCGACCGTGACCGTGAACGGGAACTCGAAGGGGTGGCCGATCGCCAGCACCATCCCGCCGATCGGCGCCGCCGCGCTGTCGCCCAGGCGGGCGGCGGGGAAGCGCGCGCCGGCCCCGCCCTCGAGCTGCAGCAGGCAGAGGTCGGCCCGCGGGTCGGCCCCGAGCACCCGGGCGGCCAGCCGCCGGCCGTCGAAGAGCGTGACCTCGACCGGGCCGGCGCCGGGGTCGCCGACCACGTGCAGGTTGGTGATGACCAGGCCGCTCGGGTCGATGATGACGCCGCTGCCCACGCTCTCGCCCCGTGGCGCCACGCTGGGCCGCGGCAGGCCGAGCGCGCGGTGCAGCTCGTCGAGGCCGGGGCTCAGGCCCGGCGCCTTCTGGGCCCGCACCAGCACGGTGGTGGGCAGGGCGGCGGCGGCCAGGGCCTCGAGCGCGCGCGAGTGCTCGTGCAGGGCGCGCAGGTCGGGCGGCGCCGACCGGGCCGGCGCACCAGAGAGCGGGCCGAGCAGGCCGAGCAGCAGCGCGGCCTGGGCGAGGCGGAGCGGGGCCAGGGCGGGCCAAGCGGGGCGGCGGCGGGGCAGGCGACCTCCAGGCCGCCGAGCATAGGCCGGGCCGGGGCCGGCGCGGTGATAGGCTCTGCCGCGCCGCCGCCCATGGAGAGCCACATGTCGAGCCCCGCCCCGTCCACCTTCGAGAGCGCCCTGCTCGACGCCATCGCCAGCAAGCTGACCGGCACGGTCGAGGGCCGCCAAGACAAGAAGAAGTGGACCTTCAGCTTCGACCGCGGCGCGCTGGTCGGCAGCAAGTCGAACCTCAAGTCCGAGCAGCCCGACGCCGTCCTCGCCCAGAAGCCCGACATGG
The DNA here is from genome assembly GCA_046051725.1 of Pseudomonadota bacterium. GTDB lineage: Bacteria > Myxococcota_A > UBA796 > UBA796 > UBA2385 > JAEUKK01. The sequence continues at coordinate 6,158 of JBJONS010000817.1, forward strand.
CCGCCGACGCGGTGGCCAAGAACGTGCTGCTGCGGCGGCTCAAGGGCGCGATCACCGGCGCGAGCGAGTGGGCGGCCCAGGCGGGCCCGGCGCCCGCGCCCCCCGAGCCCCTCGACCTGCTGCCCCTGCTCATCAAGGCGGTGGCGACCAGCCGCGAGCCCGAGGCCCTGCGCGCGGCGCTCGGCGCCGATGGCGCCCTTGCGCTCGGCACCCTGACCGGCCTCGGCCTGCCGGCGGCCCAGGTCGGCTGGCTCTCGGGCCTCGGCGGGCAGCGGCTGCACGCGGCGGCGGCCGAGGGCCCGGTCGACGAGCGCGAGCGCCTCGCCCTGCTCGCCTGCCTGCGGGTGGTCGGCGCGCTGCAGGTCGAGGCGCCGCCGGCCAAGGCCGCGGCCCCCTCCGGGCTCGACCTGGGCGCGCTGCTCGGCGGTCCGGCCCCTGCCCCGGCGGCGCCGGCCGCTCCCCCTGCGGCCCCTGCCCCCGCCGCGGGCCTCGATCTGGGCGCCCTGCTCGGCGATCTGGGCTCGACCAAGGCCGCGCACGCCGCGCCGGCGGCCCCCGCGGCCAACCCCTGGGCGCCCGACAAGGTGGTGGTGCCCCAGGGCGGCGGGCCGGCCCCGGCTCCGCTCGACCTGCCGCCCGAGGACTACGAAGAGGCCGAGATCGAGGCGCTCGGCGACGGCGGCCCGGTCAAGCTCGACGCCGGCTTCTTCGCCTCGCTCAACGTGCGCCCCGACCGCGAGGTGGTGGCCGGGGCCGCGGCGCCGGCGGCCGCCCCGCCCGCGCCCGCGCACCCGCTGGCCGCCGAGCTGGCCGCCACCCACGCCCGCCTGATGGCCGCGGCGAACCACTTCGAGGTGCTCGGCCTGCCCCACGACGTCGGCGTCGAAGACTTCCGCAAGGCCCACCTCGCCCTGGCCCAACGGCTGCACCCCGACCGCCACAACGACGCGCCGGCCGAGCAGCAAGACATGGCCAGCGAGGCCTTCGACAAGGTGCGCGCCGCTTGGGAGGTGCTCGGCGACGAGGCCAAGCGCAAGGACTACATCGACCGGGTCATCTTCGGCAAGAAGACCGAAGAAGAGCTCGCGATGGAGCAGGTCCAGAACTACTGGGCCGCCGAGTCCGACTTCAAGCGCGGCATGGCCGCGTTCAACGCCGGCCGCATGCCCGAGGCCCACAAGCTGTTCGAGTCGGCGGTCGCCAAGGTGCCCGAAGAGCTCGAGTTCCGCGCCTACTTTGGCTTCACCACCTTCCAAACCTACCGCACCCGCGACCCCGAGAAAGCCGAAGAAGGCAAGGACATGATCAAGGAGGTCGTCGAGAAGAACAAAGAGCAGCAGCGCAAGCTCGACGGCGCCTGGGTCCTCTTGGGCCGCATCTACCGCGAGTCGAACAACCCCGAGGCGGCGTTCAAGTGCTTCCGCCAGGCGCTCAAGCTCAACCCGAGCAACGCCGACGCGCCCCGCGAGCTCAAGCGCCTGCAGGGCGGCCAGCCGGGCCAGCCGGCGCAGAAGAAAGAGGATGAGAAGCCGGGGTTTTTTGCGCGGCTTTTCGGAAAGAAATAGCCGGGGAAGACGTAGGCGGGGAAGACGTAGCTGGGAAAAGATTAGCGGGGCAAGAATTCGCCGGCGAAGAAGGAAGGGCGGGCAGAAGCAGCGCGGGGGAGGAAAGCGGCGG